>NZ_JBGAHM010000031.1:5570-39383 GCF_044226135.1 Methylocella sp.
CTGACGTGAACGCGGTCCGGCGCGCCGGCGAAGGCCAGCGGCGCCCCGGACCGCGGCGCCCGCGCCGCGCCCCGCGGACGGGCCACAAGGGCGGACGGGGTCGGCGGCTTCGGCGGGACGCGGAACATGTCGGTCAGATATCCCATCATCTCGGTCACGGGCTCGTCGGGCGCCGGCACGACCTCGGTCAAGCGCACCTTCGAGCAGATCTTCCGCCGCGAAGGCATCAACGCCTGCTATATTGAGGGCGACGCCTTCCACCGCTATGACCGCGACGAGATGCGTCGCGTGATGGAGCAGGAGTCGGCCTGCGGCAATCCGCATTTCAGCCATTTCGGCCCCGCCGCCAATCTCCTCGAGGAGCTCGAGGAGGTGTTCCGCTCCTATAGCGCGCGCGGCGTCGCGCGCACCCGCCATTACGTGCACGACCACGCCGAGGCCGAGCTCTATGGCGCCGCGCCCGGCTCGTTCACCGAGTGGAAGTCGATCCAGTCGCACAGCGATCTGCTCTTTTATGAAGGGCTGCATGGCGCGGCCGTCACCGACAAGGTCAACATCGCCCGCCACGCCGACCTGAAGATCGGCGTCGTGCCCGTGATCAACCTTGAGTGGATCCAGAAAATCCATCGCGACCGCGGCGACCGCGGCTATACGATGGAGGCGGTAGTGGACACGATACTGCGGCGGATGCCAGACTATACCCGCTATATCTGCCCGCAGTTCACGGAGACCGACATCAACTTCCAGCGCGTCCCGACGGTGGACACGTCCAATCCTTTCACCGCCCGCTGGATTCCGACCGCCGACGAATCCATGGTCATCATCCGCTTCGCGCGGCCGGGCGGCATAGATTTCCCTTATCTGCTGTCGATGATCCACGACAGCTTCATGTCGCGGGCGAACTCCATCGTCATTCCGGGCGCCAAGCTCGACATCGCCATGCAGCTCATCCTGACGCCCTTCATCCTGCAGCTGGTCGAGCGGCGCAAACGCCTCACCCAAGGACGCAAATTCGATGAACGCGCTCACGAAACCTTCTAAGGCGTCGCATGCGGAGATGGCCGCCGCCATCCGCGTGCTGGCGATGGACGCCGTCGAGAAGGCCAATTCCGGCCACCCCGGAATGCCGATGGGCATGGCCGACGTCGCGACCGTGCTGTTCACGCGCTTCATGAAATTCGACGCGAACGACCCGGCCTGGCCCGACCGCGACCGTTTCGTGCTGTCGGCCGGCCATGGCTCGATGCTGCTCTATTCGCTGCTGTTCCTCAACGGCTATCCGGGCGTCACGATCGACGAGCTGAAGCGCTTCCGCCAGCTCGGCTCCAAGACCCCGGGCCATCCCGAATATGGCCACACCGCCGGCGTCGAGATCACCACCGGCCCGCTCGGCCAGGGGCTCGCCGGCGCGGTCGGCATGGCCATCGCCGAAAAGCTGCTCGCCGCCCGCTACGGCGAAGGGCTCGTCGACCACCGCACCTATGTGATCGCCGGCGACGGCTGCCTGATGGAGGGGATCAGCCAGGAGGCGATCACGCTCGCCGGCCATCTGAAGCTTTCAAAGCTCGTGGTCCTCTGGGACGACAACAACATCACCATCGACGGCGCCGTCTCGCTCGCCGATTCGACCGACCAGCTCGCCCGTTTCAGGGCCGCCGGCTGGGCCGCCTCGCGCGTCGACGGCCATGACCCCGAAGCCGTCGCCGCCGCGCTTCACGCCGCCCAGAGCGCCGACCGCCCGAGCCTGATCGCCTGCCGCACCACCATCGGCTGGGGCGCGCCGACCAAGGCCGGCAGCCACGCCGCGCATGGCGCGCCGCTGGGCAAGGACGAGATCGCCGCGACCCGCGCGGCCTATGCCTGGCCGCATGAGCCTTTCGTCATTCCCGAACATGTCGCCGAAAGCTGGCGCGAGGCTGGCGCCGCCGCCGCAAAGCCGCGCGCCGCCTGGGACGAGCGCCTGCGCGCCGCCGCGCCCGCGACGCGCGAAAATTTCCTCGCCGATCTTTCGGGCCTCGTGCGGCCCGAAGTCGCGGACGCCATCGAGGCTTTCAAGAAAAAGGCGAGCGCGGCCAACGCCGCGCAGGCGACGCGCGTGTCTTCGCAGAAAACGCTCGACGCGCTCGCCGCCGCGCAGCCCAATCTCATTGGCGGCTCGGCCGACCTCACGGGCTCGAACAACACCAAGGCCGCCGGCATGGCCTCGGTCACGCCGCTCGATTTCTCGGGGCGCTACTTCCATTACGGCATCCGCGAATTCGGCATGGCCGCGGCCATGAACGGCATGGCGCTGCACGGCGGCTTCATTCCCTATGGCGGCGCCTTTCTGGTCTTCGCCGACTACAGCCGGCCGGCGATCCGCCTCGCCGCGCTCATGGGGGTTCGCGCCATCCATGTGCTGACCCATGATTCGATCGGCCTCGGCGAGGACGGGCCGACGCATCAGCCGGTCGAGCATCTCGCCGCGCTGCGCGCCATCCCCAATCTCCTCGTGTTCCGCCCGGCCGACGCGGTCGAGACGGCGGAGGCCTGGCAGCTCGCGCTCGAGGCGAAATCCGTTCCCTCGGCTCTCGTCCTGACCCGGCAGAACCTGCCGGTGCTGCGGCGCGTTCATACCGCGGAGAATCTGACGGCGAAGGGCGGCTACGTGCTGCGCGAGGCGCAAGGACCGCGCCGGGCGACGCTGGTCGCCACCGGCTCCGAGGTCGCGCTGGCGATGCAGGCGGCCGAGACCCTCGCGGCGGAGGGAGTCGAGACGGCGGTCGTGTCCCTGCCCTCATTCGAGCTTTTCGCGGCGCAGCCCGACGCCTACCGCAACGAGACGCTCGGCGACGCGCCGCGCGTCGGGATCGAGGCGGCGCTGCGCCAGGGCTGGGACCTTGCGCTGCGCCCGGGCGACGCCTTCATCGGCATGTCATCCTTTGGCGCCAGCGCGCCGGCGGGCGAGCTTTTCCGCCAGTTCGGCGTCACCGCCGAAGCGGCGGCGGCGGCGGTCAGGGCGAGGCTCTGAGGCCGCACCCGGCCTGAATTGACGCGCCGGCCCGGTCCCGGGCGGCCCGTGCGAAAAATGATTTTCAAACGACGGAGACAACCATGGCCCGCATCACGCTTCGACAGCTGCTCGACCACGCGGCCGAGCACGACTATGGCGTTCCCGCCTTCAACATCAACAATATGGAGCAGGGCCTCGCGATCGTCGAAGCGGCCGCCTCGGTCGACGCCCCGGTGATCATCCAGGCGAGCCGCGGCGCGCGCGCCTACGCCAACGACATCATGCTGGCGCGCATGATCGACGCGCTCATCGAGATGTATCCCGACATCCCGATCTGCATGCATCAGGACCATGGCAATGGCGAAGCCACCTGCTTCTCGGCCATCCAGCACGGATTTTCGTCCGTCATGATGGACGGCTCGCTCGAAGCCGACGCCAAGACCCCGGCCTCCTATGACTACAACGTCGCCGTCACCGCCCGGGTCGCCGAAGTCGCCCATCTCGTCGGCGCCTCGGTCGAGGGCGAACTCGGCGTGCTCGGCTCGCTCGAGCACGGGACCGGCGAGCAGGAAGACGGCCATGGCGCCGAGGGCGTGCTCTCGCGCGAGCAGCTCCTGACCGATCCCGACCAGGCGGTCGATTTCGTCAACCGCACCAAGGTCGACGCGCTGGCCATCGCCATGGGCACCTCGCATGGCGCCTATAAATTCTCGCGCAAGCCCGACGGCGACGTCCTCTCGATGCGGGTCATCGAGGAGATCCACCAGAAGCTGCCGAACACCCATCTCGTGATGCACGGGTCGTCGTCGGTGCCGCAGGACCTGCAGGACATCTTCAACGAATATGGCGGCGAGATGCGCCAGACCTTCGGCGTGCCGGTCGAGGAGATCGTGCGCGGCATCCGCCATGGCGTGCGCAAGGTCAACATCGACACCGACTGCCGCCTCGCCATCACCGGCCAGATCCGCCGCGTGCTGACGCAGAACAAGGACGAGTTCGACCCGCGCAAATATCTGAAGCCCGCCATGGAGGCGATGCGCAAGGTCTGCAGGCTGCGCCTCGAACAGTTCGGCACGGCCGGCAACGCCTCGAAGATCAAGGTCCTGCCGATGTCGGCCATGGCCAAGCGCTACGCCGCCGGCGAGCTCGACCCGCGCGTGCACGTGCAGCGCTCGGCGGCCGAGTGATCTAGCGCGCTTCGTACAGCGCGGCGGCGCGGCGCGCCCGGAGCGTGCCCCGCGTCTGCTTGGAGGAAACCCGATGTCCGTCCAGAAGCCCGCCGCGCCGCGCGAGCGCTATGCCGCCGGCGTGCTCGAATATCGCGAAATGGGCTACTGGCGGCCGGACTATGAGCCCTCGGACACCGACCTCATCGCCTGCTTCCGGGTGACGCCGCAGGACGGCGTCGACCCGGTCGAGGCGGCGGCCGCCGTCGCCGGCGAATCCTCGACCGCGACCTGGACCGTGGTGTGGACCGACCGGCTGACGGCGAGCGACAAATATCGCGCCAAATGCTACCGGCTCGATCCCGTCCCCAACGCCGAAGGCGCATGGTTCGCCTTCATCGCCTATGACCTCGACCTGTTCGAACCGGGCTCGATCGCCAACCTCGCCGCCTCGATCATCGGCAATGTGTTCGGCTTCAAGCCGCTGAAGGCGCTGCGGCTCGAGGACATGCGGCTGCCGGTCGCCTATGTGAAGACCTTTCAGGGTCCGGCCACGGGCGTCGTCGTCGAACGCGAGCGGCTCGACAAATTCGGCCGGCCGCTGCTCGGCGCCACCGTCAAGCCGAAGCTCGGGCTCTCGGGCCGCAATTACGGCCGCGTCGTCTATGAGGCGCTGAAGGGCGGGCTCGACTTCACCAAGGACGACGAAAACATCAATTCGCAGCCTTTCATGCACTGGCGCGACCGGTTCCTCTATTGCATGGAGGCCGTCGCCCGGGCCGAGGCGGCGACGGGCGAGGTCAAGGGCTCCTATCTCAACGTCACCGCCGCGACCATGGAGGACATGTACGAGCGCGCCGAATTCGCAAAGGAACTCGGCTCGGTCATCGTCATGGTCGACCTCGTGGTCGGCTACACCGCGATCCAGTCCATGGCCAGATGGGCGCGGCGCAACGACGTCATTTTACATCTGCACCGCGCCGGCCATTCGACCTACACGCGCCAGAAGAGCCATGGCGTGTCGTTCCGGGTCATCGCCAAATGGATGCGGCTCGCCGGCGTCGACCACATCCACGCCGGAACCGTCGTCGGCAAGCTCGAGGGCGACCCCAACGCGGTGCGCGGCTATTACGACATCTGTCGGCAGGACCATAACGCACAGGCGCTGGAGCGCGGCCTGTTCTTCGAGCAGCATTGGGCCTCGCTCAACAAGCTCATGCCGGTCGCCTCGGGCGGCATCCACGCCGGCCAGATGCACCAGCTGATCCATCTCCTGGGCGAGGACGTCGTGCTGCAGTTCGGCGGCGGCACCATCGGCCATCCGATGGGGATCGCCGCCGGGGCCACGGCCAATCGCGTGGCGCTCGAAGCGGTCATTTTCGCGCGCAACGCCGGGCGCGACCTTCTGGCCGAGGGCGAAGAGATTCTGGAGGCCGCGGCGAAACACTGCGCGCCGCTGCGCCAGGCGCTCGACACCTGGGGCGACGTGACCTTCAATTACGCCTCGACCGACACGCCCGATTTCGTCCCGACCGCCACGCCGGCCTATTGAGGAGGCGTCCTTGCGCCTGACCCAGGGGTGTTTCTCGTTCCTGCCGGACCTCTCGGACGACGAGATCCGCGTTCAGGCGCAATATATTCTCGACCAGGGATGGGCGGCGAACCTCGAATATACCGACGACCCGCATCCGCGGAACACCTATTGGGAGATGTGGGGCCTGCCGATGTTCGACCTCGCCGACGCCGGCGCGGTGATGCTCGAGCTTGAGGCCTGCCGCAAGGCGCATGGCGCGCGCGCCTATATCCGCCTTTCGGGCTTCGACGCCTCGCATGGCTGGGAGAGCCTGCGCATCTCCTTCCTCGTCTCGCGGCCGAAGCGCGAGCCGGGGTTTCGGCTGGAGCGGATCGCCGGCCCCGGCCGGCGCCAGAGCTATGCGATCAGCTCCTATGCGACAGAGAAGGCCGAGGGCGAGCGCTCCTGAGCGCCGCCCGGTTTTTTCAGGCCGCTTGATTCCCCAAGGCCGCGAAAAGCTCTATGCCTCGCGCAGGGTCGGCGGAAGGAAGAGCTGTGTCCATCCATCCCTCAGGCCGCCGATGGTCAGTCCTCTTCGGCGCGCCGGCCTTAGCGACGGAAGGAGGAGCCCGTCCTTCCCGCAAGCCGCCGGCGGGGTCAACTCCGGCGGGTCGCCCGGCGTGCCCTCGCGCCTCCCGCATCTTTTCCGCGTCAGATTCCGTCCGCGTCACATGCCTTCCGGGCGGCCGGCCACGGCGACGAGCAGCTTCGAATCGCCGAACAGGCGCTTCGCCGCGCGCTTGGCGTCCTCCATGGTCACGGCGGCGATGATCTCGTTGCGCCGGTCGAGATGCTCGACGCCGAAGCCGTCGGTCTGCAGCGCCAGAAGCTGCGAGGCGATCTTGGTCGAGGTGTCGAAGCGCAGCGCGTAGGAGCCGACGAGATATTTCCTGGCTTTTTCGAGCTCCTCCTCGGTCGGGCCAAGTTCGGCGAGGCTCGCGATCTCGGCCTCGATCACGCGCATCGATTCGGCGGCGCGCTCGTTCTTGGTCGAAGTGCCGCCATAGAGCATCGCGCCATGGTCATAGGTCAGAAGCTGCGAATAGACCGAATAGGCGAGGCCGCGTTTTTCACGCACTTCGTGGAACAGGCGGGCCGAGAAGACGCCGCCGCCCAGCACATGGTTGACCACCATGGCGGTGAAAAAATCGGGATCCTTGCGTTCGAGCGCCGGACGGCCGAAGCGGATCGTCGACTGCGGCACGTCGACGTCGCCGACGACGAGCGCGCCGACGTTCTGGAACACGGCCGGCGGCGTCGGCGCGACCAGCGAGGCTTTCGGCAGCGGGCCGAAGGTCTCGTCGAGGCGCGTCGCCAGCGTCGCGGCGTCGATCGCGCCGACGACGGCGATCATCAGGGTCTCGCGCGCAAGGATCTTGGCGCGCAGGTCGCAGAGATCGGCCCGCGTCAGCGCGGCCAGCGTGTCGAGGTCGCCGCGCGCCGGCAGGCCGTAGGGGTGGCCGGCGTAGGATTTCTCGCGGAACAGGCGCGAGGCGACATGGTCCGGCTCGTTCGCCTCGCGCCGCAGGCCCGCCGAAATCTGCGCCCTGACCCGCTCGAACGGCTCGTCGTCGAGCCGCGCCTCGTTGACGGCGAGACGCAGGAGGTCAAAGGCGCGTTCGGCGTTGCGCGACAGCGTCTGCATCCGCCCGTGGAAATTGTCGCGATGCGCCGAGAAGGAGATCTCGATCGCGTCGTCGTCGAGGGCGCGGTGGAAGCCGTCGGAATCATAAGGCCCGGCGCCTTCGTCGAGCAGGCCGGCGAGGAGGTTCGCCGCGCCCGCCTTGCCGGCGGGGTCCTGCGAGGCGCCGCCCTTGAAGGCGAACTCCATGGCGATCAGCGGAACGGCGTAATCCTCGACGAGCCAGGCCTCGATTCCGCCTTTCGAGACGACTTTCTGCACCTTTTCGGCGCGCGAGCGGCTTTGCGGGGAGACGGGCGTTTTCAGGGCGACGGTCATAGGCGCGGGTTCCGGAGGGCGGGCGCCGGCGCGCCCTCGAAAAGAGAAAAAGCCTGACAGGGGCGAGGCAGCGAGCGCGTCAAAGGGTGATGGCGTCGGCGAGCGCGTCTTCGCCCGGGGCCGGGGCCTGCGCCTGCAGCAGATAGCCCGTCACGCTGCGCTTCTTGTCGAGCAGCAGCGCCGCCTTGCGCACGTCGTCGGGCGTCACCGCCTCGATGCGCGCGGGCCATTGCGCGACGTCCTCGATCGAAAGGCCGGTGGCGAGCGAGGCGCCGTACCAGCGCGCGAGCGTCGCCTGATTGTCCTGCGCATAGACGGCGTCGGCGACGAGCCGCGTCTTGGCGCGGCGGAAGTCGGCCTCGTCGACGCCCTCCGCGGCCACGCGGGCGATGATCGCGTCGATCGCCCGCTCCAGCGTTTCGAGCGCCACCCCCTCGGCCGGGACGGCGTAGACGAAGAAGCGCGTGTCGTCGACCGAGGAGCCGATGTAATGGGCGCCCGCCGCGACGGCGATCTTGCGCTCGACGACGAGCGTCTTGAACAGGAGGCTGGTGTGGCCCTCCCCGACGAGATGGGCGAGCACCTCGAGCGCCTCGGCGACGCCGGGCTCCGCGGTCGTATAGGAGGGGACGATGTAGACGCCCTGATGCGAGGGCTGCTCGACCTTTTCGTCGGCGAGCGTCACGAGCCTGTGGGCGCGCTGCGCCGGCTCGCGCGGGCGCTGGCGCTTCGGGGCCTCGCCGCGCGCCGGGATGACGCCATAGATGCGCTCGGCGAGCGCCGTCACCTCGTCGAGCCCGACGTCGCCCGCGACCACGAGAATGGCGTTCTCGGGCGTGTAGAAGCGGTCATAATAGGCGAGCGCGTCCTCGCGGCCGAGCGCTTCGATCTCATGGCTCCATCCGATGATCGGGCGGCCATAGGGATGCTGGGTGAACAGCGCCGCCTGCACCGCCTCGCTGAGCTGGTCGGCGGGGTCGGAGTCGGTGCGCATGCGGCGCTCCTCCATGACCACTTCGCGCTCGGGCGCGACGATCTCGTCGGTCAGGACGAGATTCTTCATGCGGTCGGCCTCATATTCCATGCAGACCGCGAGATGGTCGCGGTCGACGCGCTGGAAATAGGCGGTGTAGTCGTTCGAGGTGAAGGCGTTCTCCTGGCCGCCGGCGTCGGCGACGAGCTGCGAGAACTTGCCCTGCGGATTGTTCGACGTGCCCTTGAACATCAGATGTTCAAGAAAATGGGCTATGCCCGACTTGCCGACCGGATCGTCGGCCGAGCCGTTGCGGTACCACACCATATGGGTGACGACCGGCGCGCGATGGTCAGGAATGACGACGATCTCGAGGCCGTTGGCGAGCTTCGCCTGCCCGACGGCGAGGCCGCCGGGCTTTGCGGCGGGACCGGCCGCGGCCTGCGGCGCGGGCGTGAGGGAGGCGGCGCCTGCGGTGAGGGACATTGCGTGGCTTTCGCTTTCCGCCGCCGCGAGCCGCGTCGGCGTTCAGTCATCCGGGCTTCGGGCGCGGCGTTCCGCGAAATGCTTCGCAAAATGCGGGCCGCCCCTGCGTTCGGACAAATCTAGAAAGCGGATCGGCCTTTAGCAAGGACGAAGGGCCAGAGCATGCCGGGCCAAAGCTCTGCGGTCCCTGCGCAAGCCCTTGTACAGGCAATAAAAAAGCGGGCCATGGCCCGCTTTCCAATTTGCGTTTGCATCCGGGCCCGCAGGCCTCTTGCGGCCTCGCTTCAGTCTCCGACGGAGGATTTGCGCTCCTGCTGGCGCTGATAGGCGCGCGTGTCGGCGGCGTCGGGCGCCTCGCCCGTGATCTCCTGCTTCGGCGCCATGGCCGCGGTGGCCTTGCGATAGCCCTTCGGCGGCTCGGTCAGATAGCGCCGGTCGGGCTCGACGCCCGCTTCGGTGACGGCGGCGCTCGATCCGCCGCCGATCACGTTCGTCAGCATTTTCCATGGCGTATAGAGGCAGAAGGGCGTGCCGGCGCTGGCCTGGCAGTCGTCGGCGGGGCCGGCCTGCGGCAGCGACTTGGTGCGCCCTTCGGCGAGCTCCTCCTGCGACATTTCGACGCGGGTGTTGGGCGTGACCTGCGGCGCGGGCCGCTGCGACTCGCGCGCGGCGAGGCGGCGCGCGACGATGTCGGGGTCCTTCGGCCAGGAGGGATCGCGCGCGGCGGCCGTGGCCTTGGGCGCCGGCAGGTTGAGCTGCGGCGGCACCACGAGGGGCGCCCTGGCGCGATAGTCGATCGCCTCGCTTTCCTTGTCGAACTGCAATCCGACGAAGCCGAGCACGGAGTTGATCGGGTTGGTGTCCTCATGCGGGGCCTGGGCCCGCGCCGGCGCGGCGGCGAGGCCGCACAGCAGCAGGACGGCGAGGACGCCCGCGGCGCGGGCGACGAAACGGTCGAACTCCATGAGGCTCAATCCCTGCGGAAAAGCGGCGCGAGGGCGCCGCGGCGCTCTGGCGTGCGCGATCGGACCTTTGGGCGCCATCAAGGCGATTTAGGGGCGAACAGGCGTTAAAATCCCCTCAACGCCCGCGCCGTCCACAGGGCGGAGCGCGCGTCACGGCGCCGGCGCGCCCTCCCCGCCCCGGGCTTCCGCGCCGCCGCGCGCGTCAAACAGCGCCTCGAGCATCAGAAGGCCGACGCCGGCGACGATCGCGACGTCGGCGAGATTGAACACGTACCAGGAAAACGAGCCGACGTGGAAATGGTAGAAATCGGCGACATAGCCATAGGCGGCGCGGTCGACGGCGTTGCCGAGCGCGCCGCCGATGATGAGCCCGAGCGCCGCCCCCGCGAGCCGCGTGCGCGCCTTGAACAGGAGCACGACCAGAAAGGCGGTGGCCGCCAGCGTGAAGCCGAGCAGCAGCAGGCGCTGCGTCGCCGTGCTGGCGTTGAACAGGGAATAGGAGATGCCCGTGTTCTTCGCGAACACGACGTCGAAAAACGGCGTGAGCCGCACCGGCTGGCGCGCCTCGACGCCATAGCCGAAGATCAGCCAGAGCTTGTTCGCCTGGTCGACGACGAGCGTGGCGAGCGCGAGCCCCGCGCCGAGCCGGACCGGCGTCATGGCGCGCCGCCGAGGCTTGCGAGCTCGCGCAGGGCGGCGGCGTCGCGCGGGGTGACGTCCGGGTAGTCCGGGTCGCTCCCGACGAGCGGCGAGATGCGCCAGGAGCGCGCGCATTTGCGCCCTTCGGCGCGGCGCGGCTCCACCGCCACGCCGGGGATTTCGGGCAGGCGGAAGGCGCCCTCCGGCCCCTCCCCCGCCGCGACCGTGACGTCGGAGACGATGCAGACCTCCGCGAAATCGACGTTTTCGAGCGCGGCGAGCAGCTCGGGGTCCGCGACATGGACGAGCGGCGCGGCTTCGAGCGAGGCGCCGATGCGCTTTTGCGCGCGCTCGATTTCGAGCGCCCCGGTCACCACGGCGCGCACGCGGCGGATTTTCTCCCATTTGGCGGCGAGCGCGTCGTCGCGCCATTTGGCCGGAATCTCGGGAAAGGTCTCGAGATGGACGGAGACGGCTTCAGGGTAGCGCGCGAGCCAGGCTTCCTCGGCGGTGAACACGAGGATCGGCGCGAGCCACAGATTGACCGCCCGGAAGACCTGCTCGATCACGGCGAGCGCGGCGAGGCGCTTCGCGCTCGAGGGCGGGTCGCAATAAAGCGCGTCCTTGCGGACGTCGAAATAGAAGGCCGAAAGATCCGTGTTGAGAAAGGCCGAGAGCCGCGCCGCGACGCGCTTCAGGTCGAAGCGCGCGCAGGCGTCGCGGATTTCGGCGTCGAGCTCGGCGAGCCGGTGCAGCACGAGGCGCTCGAGTTCGCCCATGTCGTCAAAGGGGACGGCGCGCGCGGGGTCATAATGGGCGAGCGTGCCGAGCATCCAGCGAATCGTGTTGCGCAGCTTGCGATAGGTCTCGACGAAGGTTTTCAGGATCTCCGGGCCGATGCGCAGATCGTCGGAAGAGTCCGAGGCCGCGACCCACAGGCGCAGGATGTCGGCCCCCGATTCGCCGACGACCTTTTCGGGCGCGACGACGTTGCCGAGGCTTTTCGACATCTTCTGCCCCTTCTCGTCGAGCACGAAGCCATGCGTCAGCACGAGGTCGAAGGGCGCCCGCCCGCGCGTGCCGCAGGCTTCGAGCAGCGAGGAATGGAACCAGCCGCGATGCTGGTCGGAGCCTTCGAGATACATGATCTCGTCGGCGCCGCCGTCGCGCCGGCGCCTGATCCCGGAAAGAACGGGGAAGCTTTTTTGATCTTCGAGCGTGAAGGCGTGGGTCGAGCCGGAATCGAACCAGACGTCGAGCACGTCGTCGACCTTTTCATATTGCGCCGGGTCATGGCCCGGCCCGAGGAAGCGCGCGGCGGCGCCCTCCTCGTACCAGGCGTCGGCGCCCTCGGCCGCAAAGGCCGCGGCGATCCGCGCGTTCACGTCGACGTCGCGAAGGATTTCGCCGGTCTCCTTATCGACGAAGATGGCGATCGGCACGCCCCAGGCGCGCTGGCGCGAGACCACCCAGTCGGGGCGGTTGGCGATCATGCCGGTGATGCGGTTTTCGCCCGCCGCCGGGAACCACTGGGTTCTGGCGATTTCTTCGAGCGCGAGGGCGCGCAGGCTCGGGCCGCCGTTCGAGGCGCCTTCCGCCCCCTGCGGCGCGTCGGCCGGGACGAAGGGCCTGTCGAGCGCGATGAACCATTGCGGCGTGTTGCGGAAGATGAGCGGCTTCTTCGAGCGCCACGAATGCGGATACTGGTGCTTCACCCTCCCCCGCGCGAGAAGATTGCCGGCCTCGACAAGCGCCTTGATGACCGCCTCGTTGGCGTCGCCCTTCTCGCCCTTCTCGGTCAGCACGCGGCGGCCCGAAAAACCCGGCGCGTCTTTGGTCAGCACGCCGTCGGCGTCGACGGTGAAGGGGATGCGGGTTTCGATGTCGCGCGCCTCAAGCGCGGCCTTGTTCGCGGTCCAGACGTCATAATCGTCGCGGCCATGGCTCGGCGCGGTATGGACGAAGCCCGCGCCGGCGTCGTCGGTCACATGGTCGCCGTCGAGCAGCGGCACGTCGAAGCCATAGCCCGGAACATTCGCGGCGAGCGGATGGCGCGCGACAAGGCCCGTGAGCGTCGCCGCCGGAACGTCGCCGAGGCGCTCAAAGCCTTCGGCCTTCGCCGCCTTGAACACATCGCCGGCGAGCGCGTCGGCGAGCACGTAAAGGTCGCCCGCCTTCGCCCAATTGCCCTCGGGCGCGGCGCTGACGCGATAGATCCCATAGGCGATCTTGGAGGAAAAGCTGATCGCGCGGTTGGCGGGCAGCGTCCAGGGGGTGGTGGTCCAGATGACCACTTTCGCGCCTTCGAGCGCCGGCGGCGCGGCCGCGAGCGGAAAGGCGACAAAAACCCAGTCGCTCACATGGTCTTCATATTCGACCTCGGCCTCGGCCAGCGCGGTCTTTTCGACCACGCTCCACATCACCGGCTTCGAGCCGCGATACAAAAGCCCGTTCGAAGCGAATTTCATGATCTCGCGGGCGATCTGCGCCTCGGCCGCGTAACTCATGGTCAGATAGGGATGGTCCCAGTCGCCGTTGACGCCGAGCCGCTTGAACTGATCGCGCTGCCTGCCGACCCAGTCCTGCGCGAAGGCGCGGCATTCGCGGCGGAACTCGACGACCGGAACCTCGTCCTTGTTCGTGCCCCTGGCGCGATAGCGCTCCTCGATCTTCCATTCGATCGGCAGGCCGTGGCAGTCCCAGCCCGGCACATAGGAGGCCTTGCGACCCAGCATCTGCTGCGAGCGGGAGATGAGGTCCTTGAGGATCTTGTTCAGCGCATGGCCGATATGGATGTCGCCATTGGCGTAGGGCGGCCCGTCATGCAGCACGAAGCGCGGCCGGCCCTCGCCGGCCTCGACCAGCTTTTCAAAAAGGCCGATCTCGCGCCAGCGCGCGAGCAGCTCAGGCTCTTTCTTCGGCAGGCCGGCGCGCATCGGAAACGCCGTCTGCGGCAGGTAAAGGGTTTTGGAATAGTCGGGCCCCGCCGCGCTCTTGTCCGGGCGTGCGGCTTTGATCGTTTCGTCGCTCATCTTGAAATTTGGCTGTCGTCTGGCGGCGCTCCCCGCGGGGAGCCATGCGCGGCCGGGCCGCGGGCGAAGGATCCCGGCGCCGCGCGGACGGGCGAGGTCAGGCGCGGGCCGGGCGGATAATTCGCCACAGCCAGACGGGAATGCGGGAGCGCGGAGCCATGGCCCGTTCTAGCAGGCGGGCGGCGGCGGGGCAACGAACGGCGCGTCAGCCCGAAAGCAGCGCCAGCGCCTTGTCGTGAAGTTCGCGCGAGCCGCAGGCGACGACGTCGCCGCCGCCCACCGCGGCGCCGCCGTCCCAGTTCGTGACGACGCCGCCCGCCCCTTCGATGATCGGAATGAGCGCGGCGATGTCATAGAGCTTGAGGCCCGATTCGACGACGCAGTCGACATGGCCCGCGGCCAGCATGGCGAAGGCGTAGCAGTCTCCGCCATAGCGCGAGAGCCGCGTCTCGCGTTCGAGCCGGCGGAAGCGTTCGAGCTTGTCGTCCTCATAAAGCAGCGGCGAGGTGGTGAGCACGGTGGCCGCCGAAAATTCCGCGCAGGCGCGCGTCATGAGCCGGCGCTGCGCCTGCGCCCCGCCCGCGCCCGGCCCGCGCCAGAAGGCGGCGGCGCCGTCGCCCCAGAAGCGCTCGCGCGTGAACGGCTGGGCCATCAGGCCGTAGATCGGCGCGCCCCTGTGCAGCAGGCCGATGAGGCTGCCCCAGGTCGGCAGGCCGGCGATGAAGCTCTTCGTGCCGTCGATGGGGTCGAGCGCCCAGACATATTCGGCGTCCTCATGGATCGAGCCGAATTCCTCGCCGATCACGCCATGCCCGGGGAACGCCTGCGCGATGAGACGGCGCAGCGCGGCCTCGGCGGCGTGGTCGGCCTCGGTGACGGGATCGAACGCGCCCCCGGCGTTCTTGTCGGAGGCGCTGAGCGCGGTGCGGAAAAAGGGAAGAATGGTCTCGCAGGCGGCTTCGGCGAGCGTGTCGACGAAGGCGGAGAAATCGACGGCGGTCATGGGAGGGGGCGTCCGGCGGTCAGGAGCGTGAGGCTGGCAAAATCGCAGATTTTCGGGAAAACGCCATGCATGACGAGCTGTCTCCGCGACGCCCTGCGGCCGCGCGAAGGGCGCAGGCGAGGGGCCGAAACAAACGCCCGCTTGTGTTTATTTTCAGAATTAGTCTATTAAATCAATTGATTGGTCCAGTTTGACGCACCTGTCAAAAAACGCCTTTGTCGCCTTGCCTTTAGCGCCTTGCAGGAGCATATTATTGCGGCGCGGCAACATTGTTGTCGCCGATGCCCTCCTTGGGCGTTTCCTCCCTAGACTTGGGCCGCTTGCGATCTCGCGAGCGGCCTCTTTATTTTGGGCTTTGGCTTTGATTTAGGCCTTGGCTTTGATTTAGGCCTTGGCTTTGATTTAGGCCTTGGCTTTGATTTTGGCCCGCGGACCTTCAAAGCCGGCCGTCTTTCCGCTCCTGTCCGCGCTTTTCGCGTTCGTTTCGCGGGCTTTCCGTTCGTTCCACGGGCTTCCGGCCTGCGCTTTCACGCCGGGCCGCGCCCCGCGGGACCTCAGACGGGCTTCCCGACTCGGGACGGGCGTCAGAAAAATTTTCGGCCCATTCAAAAAAAATTGGCCGGCGATGTGCGCGAACGCACTTGCTCTTTGTGCAGCGCACGCGCATATTGTTGCGGTGCGGCGATGCTGTCGCCGCATAGCCCTCCTTGGGCGTTTCCTCCCTAGACTTGGGCCGCTTGCGATCTCGCAAGCGGCCTCTTTCTTTTAAGCGGCGCGTCAGTCTGGCTCAAACTTCGGCGCGCGACATTGCGGGGGCGCAAATCAGAGCGTTTTTTCAGCCGTCTTCGGGCTGGAGGCGGAAAATGCATGAAACCCTTGCGTGTCGAGACCCGTTAGGCGCGCCAGGACGCCGACCAGACATCAAAACATTGACGGCCGCATGAAGGAGGCCGCGGAAAGCCTGAGACAGCCTGAACGGAGCGGCGCGCCCGCAGCGCACGGGCGCATGAAACGGACAGGGCGCGACATGGACAGGCGCATGAAAAAGGGCCGTCGAAACGGCCCTTGCCCAGTCGTCCTGTGAACCGCGGCCGATGTGCAACAGATTGACGAGGCCAATGGCGGGCCGCCGATATGTTGATCTTGGCGCAGGAAATTCAGGATAGCGACGTCGTGCGCGACGCCTGATTGAAGATTGACTCCACCCCGACCGGAGCCGGCGCGGTTGAGACCCCCTAGACTTGGACCGCATGAGAGCGCGGCTCTTGCCTTACGAGCGCCCAGCCTGGTTTTTGTTGGCTTGGCCGCCGTCGCGTGACTTCGGGGCTTCGCCCTCTCGCTTGCGACTAATATAACGATAATCGAACTTTGCGTGATTGAAAAGGCGCGGTGCGACAAATCGACCGGCTTTTTCCATCACATTCTTCGGGCGTCCATGGAAAATGTCATCTGGATCGGCGCAACGCTCCTCGGCGCGGCGGGACTGACCGCGCGCAACGTGGCGCAGCGCGGCCTGATCGCCGAGCTTGGCCCCGCCGGCGCGGCCTATGCGCGCTTTCTCTATGGCGCGCCCTTCGCCCTTCTCATCCTGCCGGCCGTCTGCGGCCTCGCCGGCGAGGCCATGCCGCGCCCCAGCCTCGCCGGCGCGGCCTGGCTCTGCGCCGGGGGCGTCGCCCAGATCGCCGCCACGACCATGACGCTCGCGCTCATGACGCGGCGCTCCTTCATGACCTCGATCGCCCTGACCAAGACCGAGCCGGCGCTCGCGCTACTGTTCGGCGTCGCCTTTCTCGGCGAGCGCCTCGGCGCGCAGGCGGGTTTTGGCGTGCTCGTCGCGAGCCTTGGCGTCACGCTGGCTTCGCGGTCGCCGCGGGCCGCGCCGGCGAAGGGCCTCGACGCCTTCGAGGCGCCGGCGCTCGGGCTTGGCGCCGCGGCGGGCTTCGCCTTCTCGGCCGTCGCCTTCCGCGCCGCGATTCTCACCTTCAGGAACGCGAGCTTCTTCGTCGCCGCCTCCGCCGCGCTCGCCTTCGCGCTCGCGCTCCAGGCCGCGCTGATCGTCGCCCTGCTCCTGGCCACGAACCGCCCGGTCCTTTACGCGCTGGCGCGCGAATGGCGCGGGTCGCTCGCCGCGGGCGCGCTCGGCGCCTTCGCTTCATTGTGCTGGTTCGTCGCCTTCGCGCTGCAGGCGGCGGCGCTCGTTAGGGCGCTGGGCCTCGTCGAGACGCTGTTCGCCCGGCTTGCGTCGCGCCACATGTTTGGCGAGACGGCCTCGCGCGCCGAACTCGCCGGCGCAGCGCTGATCGTTTTCGGCGTCCTCATCTTGCTCCTCGCCTGAACAGCGCGCCGCGCCGCTTCGGCGCGACTTGCGCTCTGCTCGGACGGGCGCGGCGCAACCTGGCGTCGTCTTGCGGAGCAAGCTCAACCGGGCGTCCTTATCTCATGTCGCGCCGCAACAAACCTTGCGCCGTCCTTGGGGCGAAGTCGATCGCGCGCGATTTTCTTGCGAAGGCAAGTCGTCATCTCATATGTATATGAAGCTTACATAGCCGTTTTTTCATCACATATCGCGTCCAGTTTCCTCCCGTGATCGTACTCGTGCGACGCACATAAGGTTAATGGAGCGTAAATATTGAAGAAGCTGGCCATCGTCGCGACCGCGTTGCTAACCATGTCCGTCACTGCCGAAGCGCAAAGCTGGAAAGGCAAGGCCTCCTATTACAAGGCCAGAGGCCACATGACTTGCGCCCACCGCACGCTTCCTTTCGGCACGCATGTCCGGGTGACCAATCTCGCCAATAAAAAATCCGTGGTGCTGACCGTCAACGACCGCGGCCCGTTCATTCCCGGCCGCATCGTCGACGTTTCGACCAGCGCCGCCGACGCCCTCGGCTTCCGCCGCCAGGGCGTCGCCCAGGTCGCGCTGCAAGTCGGCGGCTGACGCCGGGGCGTGGCGTTTTGCGGCTGAAGCGCGGCCCCCTGCGGCGCGCAGGGGGCCGCTTCGGCCGGAACAAAACGCGATTTCGCCTCTGGAGCCGATTCGGGCCCAGTTTGTTCAGGGGCTGTTCGGGCGCGCCGCCGCAACAGCCGCCGCAAGACAAGCGTTAAGACAAGCGTTCGCAAAACGAGCGTCGCGCGCCGTTTACGCCTATATGATAGGAGCAGGACGCCGAACGAGCCACAGGAGCCGCCGCCCCAGACCGACGCCAGATGCCGGCGCCGCCATAGGCGCCAAGCCGAAGCCGGCGGCGACAGCGGCGCGGACTCCGCCTCTTCGCAAGCCCCCTAGACCCCTCGCCGCCCCGGCGCGAAGCCGATGCGGCCCGTTGCGCCGCAAGGGCCGACTTGCGGCGCGGGCGACATCCATGCGCATCGATTTTCCCGCCGCCTCCCTTTCCGCCGCGTCGCGGACGGGCGCGGCGAAAGCGGCCCGCTCGCAGGGCGTGACCGCCGTCCTCGGCCCGACCAACACCGGCAAGACCCATTACGCCATCGAGCGCATGCTCGCCCATCCGACGGGCATGATCGGCCTGCCGCTGCGCCTGCTCGCCCGCGAGGTCTACGCCCGGGTCGTCGAAAAGGTCGGCGCGGGCGCCGTCGCCCTCGTCACCGGCGAGGAAAAGATCAAGCCGAAGGGCGCGCGCTATTTCGTGTCGACCGTCGAGGCCATGCCGCGCGACCTCGCGGTCGATTTCGTCGCCGTCGACGAGATCCAGCTCTGCGCCGACTTCGACCGCGGCCATGTCTTCACCGACCGCCTCATCAACCGGCGCGGTCGGCACGAAACCCTGCTGATCGGCGCCGGAACCATGCGCCGCGCCGTGCTCGAACTCATCCCCGGCGCCCATGTCGTCGAGCGGCCGCGCCTGTCGACGCTGACCTTCGCCGGCGAGCGCAAGCTGTCGCGCCTGCCGCGGCGCAGCGCCATCGTCGCCTTCTCGGCCGAGGACGTCTACGCCATCGCCGAATGGATCCGCCGCCAGCGCGGCGGCGCGGCGGTGGTACTCGGCGCGCTTTCGCCGCGCACCCGCAACGCGCAGGTCGAGATGTTCCAGTCGGGCGAGGTCGACTATATCGTCGCCACCGACGCCGTCGGCATGGGGCTCAATCTCGACGTCGAGCATGTGGCCTTCGCCGCCGACCGCAAGTTCGACGGCTGGCAGCACCGCCGGCTGACGCCCGCCGAGTTCGGCCAGATCGCCGGGCGCGCCGGCCGCCACATGCGCGACGGCTCGTTTGGCACGACCGGCCGCTGCCCGCCGTTCGACGAGGATCTCGTCGAGGCGCTCGAAACGCACGCCTTCGAGCAGGTCGGGCTGCTGCAATGGCGCAACGCCGCGCTCGACTTCTCCTCGATCGCCGACCTCTCGGCCTCGCTCGACGTGCCGCCCAACGAGCCGGGCCTCACTCGCGCGCCGCTCGCCGAAGATCAGATGACGCTCGACATCGCGGGGCGCGACGAGTCCGCGCGCCGCGTCGCAGCGACCCGGGCCGACGTCGCAAGGCTCTGGGACTGCTGCCAGATTCCAGACTACCGCAAGCTCTCCCTGTCGGCCCACGCCGATTTCGTGCTGAGCGTGTTCAACTTCGTGGTGCGCGCCGGGCGCATCCCCGACGACTGGTTCGCGCGCCATCTCGCCGCGCTCGACCGCGTCGACGGCGACCTCGACGCGCTGTCGGCGCGCATCGCCCAGACCCGCACCTGGTCCTTCATAGCAAACAGATCCGACTGGCTTCTTGATCCTGGCCATTGGCAGGGGATCGCGCGTCAGGTAGAGGACACATTGTCGGACGCGCTCCACGCGCGGCTGGCGCAGCGCTTCGTCGATCGCAGGACGAGCGTGCTGATGCGCCGACTGAGAGAGAAGGCCATGTTGGAAGCCGAAGTCACCACGAGCGGCGACGTGATCGTCGAAGGCCAGCATGTCGGCCAGTTGAACGGCTTTCGCTTCACCGCCGACCCTCAGGCCAGCGGCGAGGCCGCCAAGGCGCTGAACGCCGCCGCCCAGAAGGCGCTCGCGAGCGAGATCGAGGGCCGCGCCACGCGCGTCCACGAGGCCGTCGACGACGCGTTCGTGCTCGCCAACGACGGCGTGCTGCGCTGGCTCGGCGAGCCGGTCGGGCGCATCGCCGCCGGCGCCCATATCCTTGAGCCGCAGGCGCGCGTGCTCGCCGACGACGGCCTCGCCGGCGCCGCGCTCGAAAACGTCCAGCGCCGCCTTGAGCTCTGGCTCGCCCAGCATGTCAAGAAGCTGCTCGGGCCGCTCGCCGACCTTGAAAAGGGCGAAGGGCTCGAGGGCCTCGCGCGCGGCGTCGCCTTCCAGATCGGCGAGGCGCTCGGCGTGCTCGACCGCGCCAAGGTCGCCGACGACGTGAAGTCGCTGCCGCAAGAGGCGCGCGCCGCCCTGCGCAAGCTCGGCGTCAGGTTCGGCGCCTATCATCTCTATCTGCCGGCGCTGCTCAAGCCCGCGCCGCGCGCGCTCGCGGCGCAGCTCTGGGCGCTGAAGAACGGCGGCGTCGAGGAAATGAAGGGGCTCGACGAAGTGCCCCATCTCGCCGCCTCCGGCCGCACCTCCTTCGTCGCCGACAAGGAGGTGCCGAAAGGATTTTATCGCGCCGCGGGCTTCCGCGTCTGCGGCGACCGCGCCGTGCGCGTCGACATTCTGGAGCGTCTCGCCGACCTCATCCGTCCGGCGGTCGCCTATCGGCCGGGCGCGACCCCGGGCGAGCCCCCGGCCGGCGCGGCCGACGGCGACGGTTTCGTCGTCACCGTGGCGATGACCTCGCTCGCCGGCTGCTCGGGCGAAAGCTTCGCCTCGATCCTGCGCTCGCTCGGCTATGTGGTCGACCGCCGCAAGGGGCCGGCGATCACCGTCGCGCTGCTGCCCGCCGCGCCCACGGCGCCGCTCGCCGCGCAGCCCGGCGCGGCGGCGCCGGCCGACGCCGCCCCTGCCGGAGACGCCGCGGCGGAGGACGCCGTCGCGGACGATTCCATCGCGGCGCAGCAGGCTGGCGAGGCCGAAGCGGCGGGCGTCGAGGCCCCGGCCGACGACGCCGCGCCTGTGGAGCCCCCGCACATGGAGGCGCCGCACATGGAGGCGCCGCACACGGAGGCGCCGCACACGGAGGCCCCGCCCGCGGACTCCTCGGCTTCCGCCTTCGAGGCGTCGTCCGAGCCCGCCGCCCATGCGGGAGACGAGGTTTTGGCCTCCGCCAACGACGAGGATTTCGCCTCGGCGGAGGCTGAGGCGGGCGGCGCGGCGGCGCAGGCCGAAGCCGCTCTTGAGGCCGGGCCAGACGCCGACGAGGCCCGGGCGGACATGAACGCGGAAGCCGAAATCGAAGCTGCGCCCGACGCGGCGCATGAGACGCAGGCGGCGGCCCCCGAGGCTTCGGACGAGACGCCCGGCGCCGTCGTCGAGGCCGCGGCCGGCGCCGAAGCCTCGGCCGAAGCCTCCGAGCCGGAAGAGCCGGCGCTGATCGAGGTCTGGCGCCCGCACCGGCATCATTTCCATGCGCGCCGGCCCGAGGCGCGGCAAAACCGCAGGCCTGACCGGCGCGGCGCCGCCGCCGGCGCCCAGCGCGACGGCGCGCCCGACGAAGCCGCCGGCGCCGAACGTCGCGGCCGCGCGCCGGACGGCGAGCGGGAGCAGGGCGGCGACCGCCGCGAGAGCGGACGCGAAGGCGGACGCGGCCGTGGTCCGGGCGGCGAACCGGGGCGCGGACGCCAGCGCTTCGAGGGCGGCGGACGCGACGAGCGTCAGGCACGGTCCGGCGCGCCCAATCGCGGGCCGGCTCAGGGCCAGGACGAGCGGCGGCCGGCCGACCGCCGGCCGGCGCGCGGCGGTTTCGCCACAGGGCCGAAGAAATCGGCCGAGCGCGCGCCCGATCCCAACTCGCCCTTCGCCAAGCTGCTTGCGCTGAAAGCCAGCCTGGAGGAAAATAACAAGCGGGAGAGCTGACGCCGGCCGGACGCGCTCCCGCGAAATTTCGACGTCTCCGGGAGAAGTTCATGCTGTCGTCCGTCGCGTCGCCGATCCTGACCGGAAACAGCCTGCGCGCGGCCGCGGCGGGCGTGGCGTTCTGCGCCGGCGCCCTCGCCCTGCCGTCTTTCTGCGGCCCGGCCTTCGCCCAGACGGCCGCCGTCACACAGTCGGGCGGCATCGCCGGCACAGCCTTCGGCAACGCCGGCGCGCTCGCCGGCGCGACCAGCACCGCGACGACGCTCTCGACCACCACGTCCGTGACGGTCTCCTCGGCGACGCCCGTCACCCGCGCCCGTCCGCCGGGCGTCGTCATCGGCTCGGGCCATATCGGCGCCGGCACGGGCGGCCTCGGCCTCGGCCTTGGCAACGCCGTCGGCGGCATCAAGGACCTTGCGATCGGCGCCGGCACGGGCGGCCTCGACGACTATATGACACGCGGCTCGCTGACGGGCGGCGTGATCGGCGCGGGCCGCGCCTTCGACGCGCAGACCGGCGGCGTCAAGGACGGCACCGTCCCCGGAGCCGCGACCGGCGGCGTTCAGGCCTCCGTCATCGGCGCGGGAACGGGCGGGGTCAAGGACCTGTTCACGCTCGGCGCCTCGACCGGCGGCACCCAGGAAGGCCAGAACTTCCCCCGCTACCGCGTCGTGCAGTAGCGCTCCACGCCGCAGGACCCCGCCGGCTTCTCTACGCGCATTTTTCTCGCGCGCTTTTCTGTGGACCTTTCCCGCAGGCCGCGCGGCGTGAACGGCCGGCGACCCCGGCTCCAAACGCCCTCCCCGCCCTAGCGCGTCCGAACGTCTTCCGGCCGAGCGGACTCGTTCGCCCAAAAAACGCCCGGCGCCAGGGCGTCGAGCCCGTCCGGTCGGATCGATTTCAAGTCCGGCCGGACTATGCCTCCGCGCCCCGAACGCGCGCCTGCGCCCTGGCGCCAGCCGGCGCCGCCCTTGTTCACGCTGCGCCGCCTTCAGACGTTCCGCCGGCGCGGTTGCCCCATGGGCGGCGGCGCGGCGTGGGCGAACCCGGCCGCGCCGTCGCTCAGGCGTCCTCGCCCGTCTTGGCGATCTTGCGCGGCGGGCCCATCAGGGCCGGCTGGAACAGGATCGCCGCCGCGAGGGTGCAGACGAGCGAGAGCGCGAGCAGCTTGCCCATGCTGGAGGTGCCGGGATGTTTCGACAGCCACAGGCTGCCGAAGGCCGTCGCCGTGGTCATGGCCGAGAAGAACACCGCCCGCGTCAGGCTCGACTGCAGAAGCTTGGTCGTGCCGGCCCGCCACGCCATCACGAAATAGATCTTGAAGGCGACGCCGAGGCCGAGCAGCAGCGGCAGGGCGATGATGTTGGCGAAGTTCAGCGGCAGGCCAATCAGCACGGTGATTTCAAGCGTGACCACGCCGGCGAGCAGCAGCGGCACGAGCGTCAGAAGCACGTCAGAGAAGCGCCGCAGCACGATCCACAGAAGAATGCTGATCGAGAGCAGCGCCCAGACGCCCGCCTCGATGAAGGCGCGCACCACCGTGCGGCCGGACTCCTGGATCGCGATCGGCTCGCCGGTCGCCTGCGGGTCGATCGCCAGCACGGCGGCGGCGAAGCGCTCGAGCGTGGGATTGTCGTTGGCGTCGCCCTTGGGCGAGACGGCGATGCGCGCGCGCCCGTCGGCCGCGACCCAGTCGCTCCTGAGGTCGGCGGGGATCGAGTCGAGCGTCGTCTTCTGCGCCGACAGCGATTCGCGCAGAAGGCCCAGCATCACATGCAGCCCCGGCAGCAGCGCGCGGCGCGCCGCCTCGCGCGTCTCCGGCGGCCCGTCGGCGAGCCGGCGCAGCTTGTCGGCGAGCCGGCGCGCGTCGTCCGCGCCCTTGCCCGAGGCGTCGGCGGCCGTCGCCTCGAAGGCGTCGGCGGCCTTGAGCAGCGCGGCGGCGTCGTCGACGTCGCTCGGCCTGTCGCGCGCGCGGGTCGGGTCGAGCACCGGCGCGAAAGCCGCCGCCGCGTGCTCGATGATCGGCAACTTCTCGCCCTGATCCTCCGGCACGAAGCTTTCGATGCTGATGACCTGCGCCACCTCCGGCAGGGCGCCGAGCTTCTGGCCCAGCGGGCCGACGGCCGCGATCGAGGGGGCGAGCACGTCGATGGTGTTGGTGTCGGTGACGGGATCGCGCATCAGGTCGAGCAGGGTCGAGACCGATTCGACCGTCTGGCTGCGCAGGTTGATCGGGTTGAAGTCGAAGCGCAGCTTCGCCAGCAGCGGCGTGCCGAGCAGCGCGACGCCGAGCGTGCCGATCACCACGGCGTGGCGGTGGCGCTCCAGGAAATCGTCGACCGGCGCAAGGAAGAGATAGCCGACGGGCTCCTCCTCGGCCGGCGGCCGGAAGATCGCGAGCAGCGCCGGCAGCACGGTGATCGAGATGAAGAAGGCGATGAACATGCCCGTGCCGGCGATGATTCCGAGCTCGGACACGCCGCGGTAGTCGGTCGGCACGAAGGAGTAGAAGCCCGCCGCCGTCGCCGCCGCCGCCAGCGCGAGCGGCCGCCCGATCTTGGCCGCGGCGCCCCTCAGCGCCGGCTCGAACGCGCCGACCTTGTGGCGCTCGTCGCGGTAGCGCACCGAATACTGGATGCCGAAATCGACGCCGATGCCGACGAACAGCACGGCGAAGGCGACCGAGATGAGGTTGAGCGAGCCGACCATCCACAGCCCGACCGCCGCCGTGACGGCGAGGCCGACGACGACCGTATAGGCGACGGCGAGCACGATGCTCGGCGCCCGCAGCGCGCGCCAGATGATGAACAGCACGATCAGCGCCGTGATCGCGCCGTTGAGGCCCGCGCCCTCCTCAAGGGTCGCGAACTCCTCGTCGGCGAGCGGCACGAGGCCGGTCAGCCGCAGCCGCGCGCCGGTTTCGGGCGAAAAGCCCATCTGCGCGAAGCTCTCGCGGATGAAGGCGCTGGGCTTTGCGCCCGGCTGCAGGTCGGAATAATCGAGCTTCGCCTTCACCTGGATGAAGCGGCGCAGCTCGCGCGGGTCGGGTGCGGCCCCGGTCAAAAGCCCGCGCCAGGAGAAGAATGTCGGCTCGCCCTTCAGGACGCCGTCGAGCGCGCCGTTGAGGGCCACGAGCGGGCGGTCGAAATCGTCATAGGTGCCGGCGCCCGAACGCACGCCGCGGTTGATGAAGGAGAAGGCGTCGGAGACGCCGCGCAGGCTCTGGTCGGAGGCGAGCACGGAGAGAAAGGGCTGCGCCTTGAACAGGCCGTCGACCGTGTTGCGCACCTCCTCGACCGGGAGATAGAGCAGGCCGTTACGGTTGAAGAACGGCCCGCCGTCCGGCCGCAGCACGAAGGTGAACATGTCGGGCCGCTCGCGCAGCTTCTCGGCGAGGCGCTGCGTCGCCTCCTCGGCGATCTCCGGGGTCTTGCCGTCGATGACGACCACGATCTGGTCGGCGCGGTGCGGGAAGGCCTTGTCCATGGCGATGAGATTCTGCCGCCACGGCAGATCCGCCGACATGAAGTCGTTGGTGTTGGTGTTGATGTTGAAATTGTTCGCGGCGTACCAGCCGCAATAGGCCGTGGCCAGCGCCGAGAGCGCGACGACCGGCCATTTGAAGCGCCGGCAGAATTCGACGATCGCGACGACGATGCGGGAGATGAAGGGCTCGCTCGCCGGGGCGTCGCTGTCGGGGGGGCTGATCATGCGTCCTCGCCAATGGTGGGCTGCCGGACCGCCCGCCGGGAGGCGGCGCGCGAAGGGCTGGAGTCGCGCCCGTGCGGCGCGGCGGCGTCGCAGCCTGGCTGCGAAAAGAAAATGCGTGCCTATGGTTAATCAATCGTCAAGCGGCGCGGCCGAAACAAGGCGGGACGGCGAAAATCGGCGAAACGGCAACAGGCCGGCGCGAAACGCGGCCGTGATCCGGCGCGTGGTTGAAATGCGGCGAAAATTCATTTCTTATCGGGCTGCTGGAGCTTCGCCTGTCGTGCGGACGCCCCAGCCTGTCGATGATGGGGCGCGCTTCGGCCGGCCTGACCGCGAGGCCGGCGACCAGCGCCCCAGATCCGCGGCGTGGGCCCGTCGTTTCAGGGGCTTTTCCTCGCGCCGCCCGTCGAGCCGGCTTTCCAGGAGCGCGCATTGGGAATTTCACTGTTTCAGATGGTCAAGGTGGGCGGCTATGTCGTCCGCCAGCGTCTTTCAGGGCGCAAGCGGTTTCCGCTCGTCCTGATGCTCGAGCCGCTGTTTCGCTGCAATCTCGCCTGCGCCGGCTGCGGCAAGATCGACTATCCCGACCCGATCCTGAACCAGCGCCTGCCGCTCAAGGACTGCCTCGACTCGATCGACGAATGCGGCGCGCCGGTCGTCGTCATCGCCGGCGGCGAGCCGCTGCTGCACAAGGAGCTGCCGCAGATCGTCGAGGGCGCGGTCGCGCGCGGCAAGTTCGTCACCGTCTGCACCAACGCCCTGCTGCTCGAGAAGAACCTCGGCAAATACAAGCCAAGCCCCTATTTCAACTGGTCGATCCATCTCGACGGCGACCGCGAGATGCATGACGAATCGGTCTGCCAGGCGGGCGTCTACGACCGCGCGCTGAAGGCGCTCGTCGCGGCCAAGGCGGCGGGCTTCCGCGTCACCGTCAACACCACGCTGTTCAACACGGCGGAGCCCGCCCGGGTCGCCGCCTTCTTCGACGAGATGAAAAAGCTCGGGATCGAGGGCGTCACCGTCTCGCCCGGCTACGCCTATGAGCGCGCGCCCGACCAGCAGCACTTCCTGAACCGCGAGAAGACCAAGACCCTGTTTCGCGAGATTTTTGCGCGCGGCAAGGGGGGGAAGGCCTGGCCCTTCTTCCAGTCGGGCCTGTTCCTCGACTTCCTCGCCGGCAACCAGAGCTATCATTGCACGCCCTGGGGCAATCCGGCGCGCACCGTGTTCGGCTGGCAGCGCCCCTGCTACCTCCTCGGCGAAAGCTATGTGAAGACCTTCAGGGAATTGATGGAGGACACCGACTGGGACCGCTACGGCGTCGGCAACTACGAGAAATGCGCCGACTGCATGGTCCATTGCGGCTTTGAGGCGACCGCCGTCGAGGACGCCTTCAAGCGTCCGCTCGAAGCGCTGAAGGTCGCGCTGTTCGGCGTGCGCACGACGGGGCCGATGGCCCCCGACATTCCGCTAGACGGCCAGCGGCCCGCGGAATTCGTCTTCAGCCGGCATGTCGAGCGCAAGCTCGCCGAGATCGGGCAGGAGAAAGCCCGGGACGAGCATCTTCCCGCCGCGGAATAGGCTGGCGAAGGCTTTGCGCGCGTCAAGCGCCGTGCGGACGAGCCCGGCGATCTGGCGCGGGTCGCCGGCGAGCGAGCGCATGAGCGCGCCGAGCGCCAGCCCGCCGTCCGGCCGCATGGCGACGAGCGCGGCGCGTGGAATCTCCCGTTCGGCCGGATCGGCCGCCGCCCGCACGGCGGCGAACGGCAGCGACAGGCGCGCCGCCGCGCGCGCCGCGACATGCGACTCCATGTCGACGAGATCGGCGCCATGCGCAAGGCGCAGGGCTCGCTTGGCGTCGGCGCCGCAGACCGCCGCGTCGACCCCGGCGATGCGGCCAGGCCGCGCCCCGAGCGCGCCGGCGAGCGCCCGCGCCCAGCCGTCATGGGCGGCGTAGCGCTCGCCCTGCGGCGTCACCACCTCATGCGCCACGACGAGCGCCCCCGGCCGCAGCGCCGGGCAGAGCCCGCCGGCGACGCCGAAGCTCAGCACCGCCGCGGCCTTCGGCGCCTCGCGCTCGAGCGTGCGGGCGAGAGCCGCCGCGTCGCCGCCGCCGGCGACGACGACCGCGCCCGCGACCCGCGCGACGATCCGCGCCTCGGCCCTGAGGCCGACCACCACCAGCACGGGCGCCGGCGCCGCGGCCTTTTCCTGCGCCCGCATCACATGCCGTAGGGCGTGCGCAAGGCGTTGCCGGCCTTGAGGTTGCGGTAGCGGGCGAGCGCCCAGAGCGGGAAGAATTTCGGATAGCCGTGATAGCGCAGGTAGAAGACGCGCGGGAAGCCGGTCGCGGTGAAGCGCCGCTCCTCCCAGAAGCCGTCCTCGCCCTGCGTGCGGGCGAGATAGGCGATTCCGGCCGCGACCTCGGGCGAATCGACCTCGCCCGCCGCCATCAGGGCGATCAGCGCCCAGGCGGTCTGCGAGGCCGTGCTCGGCGCGGGGTCGTATCCCTTGTAGCCGAGTTCGTAGCTTGCGCCGTCCTCGCCCCAGCCGCCGTCGAGATTCTGGATGCGCTTCAGCCAGTCGGCGGCGCGGCGCAGCGCAGGATGGTCGGGCGCCAGGCCGACGGCGTTGAGCGCGCTCACCACCGACCAGGTGCCATAGATGTAGTTCATGCCCCAGCGGCCGTACCAGCTGCCCTCGGCCTCCTGCTCGCGCAGCAGATAGTCGAGCGCGCGGGCGAGCGCCGGATTGGTCTCGGGCCGCTCGCCGAGCTGGGCGAGAAACGAGACGCAGCGCGCCGCGACGTCGGCCGTCGGCGGATCGAGCAGCGCGCCATGGTCGGCGAAGGGAATGTAGTTCAGGTGGTCGTGGTCGTTGTCGGCGTCGAAGGCGGCGAAGCCGCCGTTGCGGCTCTGCAGGCCGAGAATCCATTCGCGCGCCCGGGCGATCGCCTCGCCGTCCTGCGGCCCGGCTTCGCTCTCGGCGTCCGCGCCGCGCCCGGCGCGCTCCATGGCCATGGCCACGACCGCCGTGTCGTCGAGGTCGGGATAATGGGGATTTGCGTACTGGAACGCCCAGCCGCCCGGCCGGACCTTCGGTCTGCTCATGGCCCAGTCGCCCTTGACGTCGAGCTCCTGCAGCGGCTTCAGCCAGTCGAGCGCGCGCCGCACGGCCACGGCCTCTGGCCCTGCTTCGGCCGCAACGCCCGCGCCGGCGCTTTCGAGCAGCGCATGGCTCGCGAGCGCCGTGTCCCACACCGGCGAGACGCAGGGCTGGCAATAGGCTTCGTCGTCCTTGACGACGAGCAGCTTCTCGATCCCGCGCCGGATCATGAGGATGCGCGGATCGTCGAGCGGCGCGCCGAGCGCGTGCAGCATCAGCGCCGAATAGACCATGGCCGGGAAGATCGCGCCGAGCCCGTCCTCGCCGTTGAGCCGCTCCTCCACAAAGGCGACCGCCCGCTCCGTCGCCGTCTTGCGCGCGCCCTTCGGCATATGCGGCTCGGCGCGGCGCAAAATCCTGTCCACGCCGTCGAACAGCGTCGTCCAGGGAAACGCCTGATGCGGCGCGGCCGGCCCGCGCCGCACCGTCTCGGGCGGCGTGACGAACAGCTCCCTCACGCCGACCCCGCGCGGATTGACGGGCTTCGGCTTCAGCGCGTTGACCACGGTCAGCGGCACGATGACGGCGCGCGCCCAATAGGAGATCTTCGAGATGTGGAAGGGGAACCAGCGCGGCAGCAGCATGATCTCGACCGGCATGACCGGCGTGGCGCTCCACGGGACCTCGCCGAACAGCGCCAGCAGCGAGCGCGTGAAGACGTTCGCCTGCGCCGCGCCGCCATGGGCGAGGATTGCGGCGCGCGCGCGCTTCATGTGCGCCGCCTCGGGATCGTCGCCGATCATCTTCAGCGCGAAATAGGCCTTGACCGAGGCCGAGACGTTGAAGACGCCCTCGGCGAACAGCGGCCAGCCGCCGGCCGCGGTCTGGCGCCGCCGCAGATAGACGGCGATCTTGCGCTCGAGTTCGGCGGGCGCGGGATCGCCCAGAAAATGGCGGAACAGCACATATTCGGCCGGAATGGTGGCGTCGGCCTCGAGCTCGAACACGAAATGCCCGTCGGCCTGCTGGCGCGCGAGCAGCGCCGCGCGGGCGCGCGAAACGGCGGCCTCGACGTCTCCGGGCGCGGCCCCCGCCGCTCCGAAAGAGAAAGCCCCTGCCCTGTCGTCCAAAACAATCCCCTCACGCCAATTGCGCGCCTGCGCAAACCGTTGACCTGTCTCCTTTAAGATTTTCCTCGCCGGTTCAAGGATTTCCTCGTTTTTTCCGAGGATTTTCCAAAAAGCTTTCCTGAGCCGCCGTCGAACCGTCCCCCGCCCGGCGCGCCTGACCCTTCAGCGCCTGCGTCGCGAGATCGGCGGCGCGCTCGCCCGAGCGGATCGCGCCTTCGATCGTCGCCGGCAGGCCGGTGTCGGTCCAGTCGCCGGCGAGCGTCACATTGGCGAAACGCGTGTCCTGCCCGGGCCGCAGCGCGTTTTCCTCCGGCGTCGCCGCGAAGGTCGCCCGCTTCTCCTTGATGACTTGCCATGACGGCAAAGGCTTAGCAAGCGCGTAAGCCTTTGCCACATCTGCCCACAGGCGCTCGGCGAGGGCCTCGCGGCCGTGCTCCAGCAGGGCGTCGGCGGCGCTGACCGTGACCGAAATCCGGTTCTCGAAGGCGAAGATCCATTCGGCCGTGGCGTTGACGAGGCCGAGAATCTTCGGCGCGCCGGGCGGCGGGGCGAGTTTGAAATGGGCGTTGAGGATGGCGCGATGACGCGTCGGCGCGGTGAGCCCCGGCAGGAGATCCTGGGCGACCGGCGCCGGGGTCGCGAGAATGAGCTGGTCGGCCGGGCCGAGCTTCGCCCGGGCGTCGCCGAAATCGAGCGCCGCGGCGCGCTCCCCGTCAAAACTGATCGCGCGCAGCCGGTGGTCGAGCCGCACAAAGGCGCCGCGCGCCGCGAGATAGGCGATCGCCGGCTCGATCAGCGCCGCCGAAAGCCCGTCGGCGACGACCGGCCGGCAGGCCGCCCCGCCGCGGGCGAGGCTTTCGCGCACGATCGCGCCCGCGAGCCGCGTCGAGCCTTCGGCCGGGTCGAGGTTCAGGGCGGCGAGCAGGAAAGGGCGCCACAGCCGCTCATAGGCGACGCCCTCGCAGGACATGACCGCGTCGATCCGGCGGTCCGCCCCGCCGCGCAGCAGCGCGGCGAGGCCGAGATGCGCGCGCCAGCCGGCGCCTGGGACCCGCCGGCCGGGAACGAAGATCCACCACGGAATCGGCCCGGCGTTGGGCCGCAGCGTCCAGCGCTCGCCGGTCGCAAGATCGGCGAAGGGATATTCGGCCCGCGCGGGGATCGAGACCGCGCCGAGCCCGCCGACGCGCTTCAGGAAGCCCATGGCGGCGCGGTTGCCCGACAGCATCAAATGGTTGCCGTTGTCGATCACCATGCCGAGGGCGGAGTCGTAATAGGAGCGGCAGCGCCCGCCGGCCTGCCGCGCCGCCTCATAGACCACGACCTCGACGCCGGCGGGGCCATGCGCGTCGATGAGCCGGACGGCGGCGGCGAGGCCGGCGAGCCCGGCGCCGACGATATGGACGACGGGACGGGTCATGCGCGGCGGATCAAGCGAAGCTGCGGCGCGCGAGCGCGAAAAGGGCGCGCAGCTTGGAGGTTTTCGGCCGCGCGCGCGGCGGCGCGAAGCCGTTTCGCTCCATCTGCGCCAGCATCGGCTCATAGACGTCGGCCATCACCGCCGGGGCCTTCACGCTGGCGCGCGGGCAGCGGGCCATGATCGCGCGGGCCTCGTCGAAATGCGCCCGCGCCTGCGCCAGCAGCGGCGCGCAGGCGGCGCCGAGCGCAGGATGGTCGAGGATGATCTGCGGCGGCGCGTCGGGGTCGATCCCCGCCGCCTCCAGCGCCTCGCGCGGCAGGTAGAGACGGCCGACGCCGGCGTCCTCGTCGAGGTCGCGCAGGATGTTGGCGAGCTGCAGCGCGCGGCCGAGATGATGGGCGAGCGCCTCGCCCTCCTGCGCCGGCGCGCCGAAGACCTTCACGCTGAGCCGCCCGACGGCGCTCGCGACGCGGTCGCAGTAAAGATCGAGCGTCGCCGCGTCGGGCGCGCGGATCGGCCCGTCGAGATCCATCTCCATGCCGTCGATGAGCGCCTGGAAGTCGAGCCGGGCGAGGCCGAAGCGCTTCGTCGCCGCGACGAGCCCCTTCGGCGGATCGCCCGAGGCGAGGCCGTAAAGCGCGTCGACGTCGCGCCGCCAGCGCGCCAGCGCGGCGCGGCGCGCCGGCAGCGGCCCCGGCTCGTCGGCGATGTCGTCGACGGCGCGGCAGAAGGAATAGATCTCGAACATGGCTTCGCGCTGCGGCTTCGGCAGGATGCGCATGGCGAGATAGAACGAGCTCTTGCGCGAGCGCGCGGCGGCGACCTCGTCGGCGGGGAGCGCCGCGGCCGACGGCCCGGCTCCGGCGACGGTCCGCGCCCTCACGCCGCGTCTCCCCGCGCCTGCGCCGTCCGCGGCGCGGCGGCGGGCGCGCGCAACAGCACGCGCGCCGCGCCGAGCCCGGCGACGAGCAGCGCTTCGGGCTTCGACAGATGCGTCTCCTCGGACAGCGGGTCGCGGCGTTTCAGAATGTCGTTCAGCCGGCGCGCCAGCGCCGCGATCGCCCCGATCTCGAGTCTGAGCCGCAGCTCGGCAAGCTCCGGCGGCAGGGTCGAGCCGAGCGCGATCAGCGGATCGGTCGCCTCGGCGAGCCTGAGCAGCGCGGCGCGCAGGCCGGGCGAGGCCTTCGGCGCGCCAAGGTCCCCGACCGTCGCGCCGCAGTCGGCGAGCAGGTCGAGCGGCAGATAGACGCGGTCGATGCGGCGGTAGTCGAGGCCGCAGTCCTGCATGTGGTTGACGATCTGCAGCGCCGAGCACAATGCGTCCGAGGCCGGCCAGACCGCCTCGCCGACGCCATGGGCGTTCAGCACGAAGCGCCCGACGGGCGCGGCCGAGAAGGCGCAGTAATCCATGAGCTCGGCGAAATCCGCATAGCGCGTCTTGGTCGCGTCGAGGCGGAAGGCCGTGAGCAGGTCGAGCGCATGGCGCGCCTCGAGCGTGGGGTCGGCCGCGAGCGCCGCGCGCAGGGGCTTCGCCGCCTCGACCGCCTCGCTCTTTCCCAGCAGCGTCGCCTCGAAGGCGTCGAGCCGCAGGATCTTTTCGCCGGGCGAGAGGCTCGCGTCGTCGGCGACGTCGTCGGCGGCGCGGGCGAAGCGATAATAGGCGAGAATCGGCGCGCGCCGCTCGGGCGCGAGCAGCAGCGAGGCGACGGGAAAATTCTCGCCCCGCTCGCTTTTCGTGGCCTCGACTTCGATCGCGTTCATTTCAGGCGTCCGCTTCGCTCGAACCAGTCTATGGCGTCCCTGAGCCCGTCCGCATAGGAGCGCGCCCTGTAGCCAAGCTCGCGCTCGGCCTTGGCCGAGCTGAAGAACATTCTGTGGCGCGACATGCGCAGCCCGTCGAGCGTCACGAAGGGCTCCTTGCAGGTGACCCGCGCGGCGGCTTCGGCGGCCAAGGCGAAGGGATAGATGAGCTGGCGCGGAAAGCGCAGCCGCGGCGCGCGGCGCCCGCGCAGCGCCGCGATGTCGGCGAGCATGGCGGCGAGCGAGGCGTCCTGCCCGCCGAGGATGTAGCTCTGCCCGACGACGCCCCGGCGCAGCGCCGCGACATGGCCCGCGGCGACGTCGTCGACATGCACGAGATTGAGCCCCGTGTCGACATAGCCCGGCATGCGCCCGCGCGCGGCTTCGAGAATGATGCGCCCCGTCGGCGTCGGCTTGACGTCGCGCGGGCCGACCGGCGTCGACGGGTGGACGATCACCGCCGGCAGGCCCTTTTCGGCGATCATGCCGCGCACGAGGCTCTCGGCGATCACCTTGCTGCGCTTGTAGGCCCCGACCGCCTTGGCCGCCGTCAACGCCTCGGTCTCGTCGGCCGGCGCGCCGCCGCCGCAGCGAATCGTCGCGACGCTGCTCGTATAGACCACGCGCTCGACGCCGGCGGCGAGTCCCGCCTGCATCACGTTGCGCGTTCCTTCGAGGTTGGCGGCGAGGATTTCGCCCGGGTCGCGCGCCCACAGGCGGTAGTCGGCGGCGACATGGAACAGATGGCGCACGCCCCGGGCGGCCATGGCCACGGCCTCGGGATCGCGCATGTCGCCGTCGGCGACCTCGACGTCGAGGCCCGCGAGATTTTCGCGGCTCGAACTGCGGCGCAGCAGCGCGCGCACGCGGAAGCCCTCGGCGAGAAGCGCGCGCGCGAC
>NZ_JBGAHM010000032.1:0-39209 GCF_044226135.1 Methylocella sp.
CTCAAGACGCGGGAGAGTAGGTCGCCGCCAGGCCCGCAAAGAACGCAGCGCCCCAAACTCCGCCTCGTTCACCCGCAAACAGATCCCCCCTGCAAACAGCAAATCCCCCACGCGCCACGCCGCCAATAAGCCTCATGCGCGTCATGCCGCCGAAGCGGCCGCGCAGTCGAGCAGGCCCGCAAGCCTGGCGTAATGCAGCAGGAGGATCGTCTTCGTGTCGACGATCTCGCCGCGCTCGATCATGGCCAGCGCCTCGGCGAAGGGAATTTCCAGAATTTCTATGTCCTCGCCTTCCGCCTCAAGGCCGCCGCCGGCGCCGATTCGGTCGGCCGGGCTGTATTCGGCCGCAAAATAGGTGAGTTTCTCGCAGAAGCCGCCGGGACTGGTGTAGCCTTCGAACAGGCGGCGCGGATTGCGCACGCGAAACCCCGTCTCCTCCTCCGCCTCGGCGACGATGCGCGCCTCCGCGCTCGCGCCTTCGAGCCGCCCGGCGCAGACCTCGATCAGGCTCTCGCGCCCGTCCTTGACATAGGCCGGCAACCGGAACTGCCGCACCAGGGCGACCATGCCGCGCGACGCATCGTAAAGCAGGATCGCCGCGCCGTCCCCGGTGTCATAGAGCTCGCGCTCCATCGTCTGCTCGCGCCCGTCGAGGCGGCGATAGGCGAGGGTCAGCCGCTCGAGCGCGCCATATCCCTTCGAGATCAGCCTGCGGCCGAGAATGCGGAGCCGTTGCGTCATGATGCCTCGTGTCCGGGGTCGGCGTTTTGGGGTCAGTGGCCGAACTGTTCGCGCAGGATGCGCTCGTTCAGGGAGTGGTTCGGGTCGTGCAGCAGCACGAGATCGGTGGCGTGGTCCATGGCGACGTCGACCGAGCGCACATGCCGCAGCTCGAAATGGTCGGCGACCGCCGCGACGGGGCGTTTTTCGGGCTCGAGAATGTCGATCGTGACGCGGGCGGTGTCAGGCAGCAGCGCGCCGCGCCAGCCGCGCGGCCGAAACGCCGAAATCGGCGTCAGCGCCAGCATGGGCGCGTCGAGCGGCAGGATCGGTCCGTGCGCCGACAGATTATAGGCCGTCGAGCCGACCGGGGTCGCGACCAGCGCGCCGTCGCCGGCGAGCTGGTCGAGCCGTTCCGTCCCGTCGATCGAAATGCGCATCTTGGCCGCCTGATAGGACTGGCGCAAAAGCGAAACCTCGTTGATCGCCCGGGCGCGGGAGGTCGCGCCGTCGCGGTCGATCACCTCCATGAGCAGCGGATGCACGATCGAGGCTTCGGCGACCGCGAGACGCCCATGCAGATTGAACACGGAAAAATCATTCATGAGAAAGCCGACCGAGCCGCGGTTCATGCCGTAGATCGGCTTGCCCGACCCCATGAAGCGGTGCAGCGTCTGCAACATGAATCCGTCGCCGCCGAGCGCGACGATGACGTCGGCCTCCTCGGGCGGCACATGCGCATAGCGCGCGGCGAGGGCCTCGCGCGCGGAGCGGCCGTCCTCCGTCGAGGAGTTCAGGAAGGCGATCTTGTCGAAGCGCTGGTTCGGATTCGCGGCGACGGACATCAAGGCTCCTTCGGGCGGCTCCCTGCGCGGCCGTGCGTTCAGGCCGGCGGCCGCGCCAGGGGGCGTTCCGCTTCGTAGGCGGAGATTTCGTTAAAACAACGCCCTGCGGCGAATTGGGCGCGGCGCGGCGCGCTTTCTAGACGATTGGGTCGCCACTGTCTCCGGCGAGCAACAGCTGCGGCGCCTGCGAGAACGACCAGCCGGCGCCGCGCCGCGCAAAGATCCAGGTCATGTCGTAGCGGCCATAGGGCCATCCGCGCGGCGCCGTGCGGGACTCGCCGAGGATCAGGTCGGCGATCGCCGTCATGCCGTCATGCTTCCACGAGATCAGCGCCGGCCCCTCGCCCCTCAGCGCGTCGGCGACGAGCGCCGCCTCCTCGCCGGAATAAAATTCGCAATTGATCTTGAGGCCGAGCAGATCGGCGAGCGGCGCCAGCGTCAGCTGCGGGCGCAGGCTCGGGTCTTTCGCGTCGGCCTTGCAGGCGTAGAGCCGCGCAGGCGTCGCGAGCCCTTCTTCGAGATGGCGTCCGTCGCGCGGCGCGAAATGGCGCGCGAGCGCGCCGGCGCGCCGCCAGCCGGGCACGGTGAGCGATTCCCTGTCCTTGCGCCCGGAGGCGTCGACGCCGCGGAACGCCTTGTCGGGCGTCGGCCGCTCGGCGTGGCGAATCAGCATGATCTTGTCGCAGGCCAACCATCCGCTCCCTGACCGACGCGGCGGCGCGCTTTCTTCGCGCGCCAAACCGCCTTATTGAATGAACGTCTTAACGTCGGGACGCCGACGCGGCCAGCGCCGGCCCGCAGGCCGACCGGGCGACGCCGCTCCGCACGGCGATCCTGAAAACATCGCCCGGGACGCCGGCCCGTGGACGCCGTGAGGAGCGCATGAAGCCCCATCCCCTGCATCGGCACGACCTGCGCCGCGTCAATCATCGTCTCATTTTCTGGATCGGCGTCGTGCTGTTTCTTCTCGCGGCGATGATTTACGTCGGCACGGACGACCTCTCGGTTTCGCCCCAGTCGCCCGAGGCGGAAAGCCCGTGAGCGGCCGCGCGCAACCCGATCCGCCAGCCCGGGTTGGGGACGAAGCGGCGGCGCGGGCGCGGCCCAACAGGTTTTGAGGCGAAGTGTTTTTCGATCCGGCCGCAGGCGCCCGCCGCGAAGCGGCGCGATGAATGGGGAGGGGAATGTCAGCGCGCGATATTGATACGGTCGGCGGCCATTTCATTCTGGGTCTGCGCCCGACGCCCAGCCTCGACCCGCGCGACCGCGCGCTTCTGCAGGAGCTGAAGCCCGCCGGCGTCGTCCTGTTCAAGAGCAATTTCCGGCACGACCTGCCGTATGAGGGCTGGCTCGCCAGCCATCTGCGCCTGATCGAGGAGGTGCGCGCGGCGATCGGCCGGCCGAACATCCTGATCGGCGTCGACCATGAGGGCGGCCGCGTCTGCCGCACGCCGGCGCCGATCACGCGTTACGCCGCGGCGCGGCGCTGGGCGTCGTCGGCGGCGGCGGTCGGGCGCGCCATGGGGCGCGAGCTGGCGAGCCTCGCGATCAACGTGAGCTTCGCGCCCGTGCTCGACATCCACACCAATCCGGCCAATCCGGTGATCGGCCCGCGCGCCTTCGGCTCGACGCCGGAGGACGTGACGGCGGCGGCGCTGCCGTTCATGCGGGCGCTGCAGGGCCAGGGCGTGATCGCCTGCGGCAAGCATTTTCCGGGGCATGGCGACACGTCGGTCGACTCGCATCTCGGCCTGCCGCGGCAGGACCGCTCGCTCGACGAGCTCCGCGCGCGCGAACTCAAGCCTTTCGCCGCGGCGATCGACGCCGGGGCGCAGATGCTGATGAGTTCGCACATCCTGTTTCCGGCCGTCGATCCCGATCATCCGGTGACCCTGTCGCGCCGCTTCGTCACGGAGGTGCTGCGCGAGGAGATGGGGTTTTCGGGCGTCGTCGTCTCGGACGACGTCGGCATGGGCGCGATGCAGGCCTATTTCGCCGATCCGCGGGCGGCGGCGCAGCTGATCGGCGCGGGGACCGACCTGCTGATGGTCTGCGCCCATTTCACCGACGTCGACCGGGCGCGCGCCTTCGCCGCGGCGATCGTCGAGGCGCGCGACGACGGGCGGCTCGACCCCGCCACGCTGGAGCGCTCCAGGGCGCGCGTCGAGCTTCTGCTGTCGCGCGCGCCGCTGCATCAGGTGCAGCTCCTGACCGAACACACGTTCAAGACGCATCGCGCCGCCGGCGAAATATTTCTCGCTGAAACGGCAGAGGTCATGTGAAGGCGCCCAATAAAGGCCGGCGCAGTTCGTCGCGGCGATGACCTGCGCCGTGTTATTGTGGCGAACTCATCCGAAATCTCAATCATTTACGGATTGGAGCTTATGCGTCATAGAGGCGCCCGGATGGCGGGGCTGTCTTCTACATCGCTATTCAGGCGATAGACTTGAGGTCGTGACGCTCTATATTTAAGTTGTGCGGCTTAAAAAGCTGGGGCAGGGTTCTCTGCAAAGGAGACCTCATGGCCCGCGTGTCCCCGGCCGAGATCGACACCCAGCTTTCCCTGAAAGCGAACGGAAAACTGCTTGTCGGACGCGAGCGCGTCACGCTCCTTGAGGCGGTGATCGCCCATGGCAGCATCACCCGCGCCGCCGAGGCGACCGGCTTCAGCTACAAGACCGCCTGGGACGCGGTGAACGCGATCAACAATCTCCTGCCGCGCCCGGCCTTCATCACCCATACCGGCGGGCAGAACGGCGGCGGCGTCACCGTCACCGAGGAGGGGCGGCGCCTGCTCGCGGCCTTCCGCAGCCTCGAAGCCCGGCTCGGCCGGATATCGGCGGCGATCGCCGCCGAAGGCTTCGAGGACCAGGACGATTTCGCGCTGCTGTCGCTCGCCATGAAGCATAGCGCGCGCAACGCCTTCCATTGCGTGGCCTGCGAGATCACGCCAGGCCCGCTCTCCGCGCGGGTGAGGCTCGAGACGCCGACCGGCCTCGCCATCGTCGCGACGGTCGCCAACGCCAGCCTCGCCGAAATGGGCCTGCGGCCCGGCGCCCAGGCTCTGGCGCTCGTGCCGGCCGCCGCGGTCACGATCGCGGCGGCCGGGCGCGCGCCCCTCGCCGTCGACAACCGCCTGTCCGGGCGCGTCGTCGCGCGCTTCGACAGCGGCCTCGAAAGCGAGGCCAGCGTCGACGTCGGCGGCGGCAAGACGGTCGTCGCCTTCATGTCCTCCCAATGCGCCGACGCGGCCCATGTCGCGCCGGGCGTCGAGGTGGTCGCCTGTTTCTGCGCCGACAGGGTCATTCTCGCCAGCGATTGAGCCGGCGCCGATCGGGCGCCGAGTGGGCGGACAGGGCGAGCCGGCGCGGTTTCGCGGCGGCGGTTGACAGGAAAGATATAGTCTATAGAAAAAATAGACAAATATCCGGAGCCTGTTCATGACCCCTGTCGCCGCCCGTTCCTCCCGTCGAAGCAGGACCGCGCGCGGCGCGCTTTCCGGCGCGCTCGCGGCCCTCGCCCTTCTCGCCGCGCCGGCGGCGCATGCGGCCGGGGATCTGCTCAACGTCTCCTATGATCCGACGCGCGAGCTTTACCGCGCGATCAACCAGGCCTTCGCCGCGCATTGGAAGGAGAAGACCGGGGAGACGATCTCGCTGCGCGCCTCCCATGGCGGATCGGGCGCGCAGGCGCGCGCCGTGATCGACGGCCTCAGGGCCGACGTGGTGACGCTGGCGCTCGCCGCCGACATCGACGCCATCGCGCAGAAAAGCGGCCGGCTTCCGGCCGACTGGCAGAAGCGCCTGCCGCACAACTCCACGCCCTACACCTCGACCATCGTCTTCGTGGTGCGCAAGGGCAATCCCAAGGGGATCCGGGACTGGGACGACCTCGTGAAGCCCGGCGTCGGCGTCGTCACCCCAAACCCTAAGACGTCGGGCGGGGCGCGCTGGAACTTCCTCGCCGCCTGGGCCTACGCCGACCGGAAGTTCGGCGGCGACGAAGCCAAAATTCGCGCCTTCGTCGAGGCGCTCTATCGCAACGCGCCGGTGCTCGACACGGGCGCGCGCGGCTCGACGGTCAGCTTCGCCCAGCGCGGCCAGGGCGACGTGCTGATCTCGTGGGAGAACGACGCCTTCCTTGCGAGCCGGGAGTTCGGCGCCGACCAATTCGAGATCGTCACGCCGTCGCTCTCGATTCTGGCCGAGCCGCCCGTGGCGCTCGTCGACGCCAACGTCGACGCGCGGGGAACGCGCAGGGAGGCCGAAGCCTATCTCGACTTTCTCTATACGCCCGAGGCGCAGAAGCTGATCGCGAAGAACTACTACCGCCCGACCGACCCCAAGGCGGCCGACCCGAAAGATCTCGAACGCTTCGCGAAGCTCGACCTCGTGACCGTCGACGAAAAATTCGGCGGCTGGAAGAGCGCGCAGGCCCGCTTCTTCGGCGACGGCGGCGTGTTCGACCAGATTTATGCCGGGCATTAGCGCGGCTTCGGCGGAAGCTGCGGACCTTCGCGTAATGCAACGCGCCGATCCCGGGGCGGGAGAAGGCGCGGCTTGAAAATCGGGCCGCGCGCCGTCATGTCTCTTGGCGACCTTCAGACAGGAGCCCGCAATGACCGCCTCGAACGAATTCCCGCGCGACGCGCATCATCCGGTCGACCGCCTGTTCGTCGAGCGCTGGTCGCCGCGCGCCTTTTCGGACGCCGAGATTCCACAACAGGACCTCGACGTCATGTTCGAGGCGGCGCGCTGGGCGCCGTCGTCCTATAATTCGCAGCCCTGGCGCTTTTTCTACGCGCGCCGCGGGACGGAGGGCTTCGCACGCCTTTTGGGCCTGCTTTCGCCCAACAACCAGCAATGGGCGCAGCGCGCCGGCGCGCTTCTGGTGCTCGCCTCGCAAAAAAGCTTCACGCCGCCCGACAAGCCCGGGCGGACCGAGTCGCGCAGCCATTCCTTCGACGCCGGCGCGGCCTGGGCGCAATTCGCGCTGCAGGCGCATCTGCTCGGCTACGCCACCCACGCCATGGGCGGCTTTGACGTGGAGCGCGCCAGGGTCGACCTCGCCATGCCGGAGGATTTCCGGCCCGAGATCGCCATCGCCGTCGGCCGGCGGGGCGATCCCGCCACGCTGCCCGACGCGCTCAGGGCGCGCGAGGCGCCGAACGCGCGCAAGCCGCAGGCGGCGTTCGTGTTCGAGGGCTCCTACAAGAGCCAGTGAGCGGGTCTGACGCGGCCGCCCGCCCGCCGTCCGCCGCCCTCAGATCGCGAAATCGGCGCCGGAGGCCCCGTCGCCGCCGACCTTGAGCTCCCCGGCGCGGCGACAGACGTCCTCGATCGTGATCGCGTCGAGCTCCTTCAAAAAGGCCGCGCTCGCCGTCTCGATCATGGGGCCGATGACATGGGCGACGAGCGGCCCGCCCGCGGCCTCCGCCGGCCCGGCGTTTTCGCCGAGCACGGCGCGCAGCACGGCGCCGGCGGTGATCCTGCGGCGTTCGCGCGCAAGCTCATAGCCTCCATGCGGCCCGCGCAGGCCTTTCAGGATGTTGGCCCTGACCAGCGCCTGCAGCAGCGTCTCGAGATGGCGCGGCGGCAGTTCGAGCCGGGTCGCGAGGGCCTTCGCCGCGACCGGCTGCGGGCGCGAATGCATGGCGATGTCGGCCACGGCGGCGATGGCGAGCATGGCGCGGTGCGAGATCGGCGTCATTTAGGGCGTCTCCTCGCGGCCCGCCGCGCCGACGCCGGTCGAGCCATAGCCGCCCGCGCCGCGCGCCGTCGGGTCGAGCGCCGAAGCCTCGACGACGCGGACATGGGCGACCGGCGCGACCACGAGCTGGGCGATGCGGTCGCCGCGCGCGACGGTGAAGGGCGCGTCGCCGAGATTGACCAGCAGCACGCCGATCTCGCCGCGATAGTCGCGGTCGATCGTGCCGGGCGCGTTGAGCACGCCGACGCCCCATTTGAGCGCGAGGCCGGAGCGGGCCCTGACCTGCGCCTCATGGCCTTCGGGCAGGGCGACGGCGACGCCGGTCGGGATCAGCCGGCGCGCGCCCGGCGCGATCGTCGCGCTTTCCCCCGGGGGCAGCGCGGCGCGAAGGTCGAGGCCGGCCGCGCCGGCGGTTTCATAGGACGGAAGCGGCAGGCCCGCGCCGTCGCCGACGCGCATGAACGCCAGTTCGACGCGCGCGCTCAACGTCGCGCCTCCACGTCCCGCGCCGCGAGCCGCGCCGCGACCTCGCGCATCAGCCGGCGCGCGGCCTCCGCCTTGTCGAGGCTCGGCCATCGCTCGACGCCGTCGGCCGACACCAGCGCGATCTCGTTGCGCGCCCCGCCGAACACCTGCGAGCCCTCGCCGACGAAATTGGCGAGGATCAGGTCACAGCCCTTGGCCTTCAGCTTTCCCTGCGCGTGCTCGACGAGCTTCTCGGTCTCGGCGGCGAAGCCGACGACGAGCTTCGGCCGGCCCTCGGCGCGAAGGCCGACGCCGGCCAGAATGTCGGGGTTGCGCGTGAGCACGAGCGGCGGCGGATCGCCGCCTTGCGTCTTCTTCAGCTTCTGCGCCGCCGCCTCGACGCGCCAGTCGGCGACGGCGGCGGCGGCGACGAACACGTCGGCCGGCAGCGCCCGCTCGACGGCGTCGCGCATCTGGCGCGCGGTCTCGACATGAACCGTCTCGACCCCTTCGGGGTCGGGCAGGGTCACGGGGCCGGACACCAGCGTCACGGTCGCGCCCGCCGCGCGTGCGGCGGCGGCCACCGCATGGCCCTGGCGGCCGGAGGAGCGGTTGGCGATGAAGCGCACCGGGTCGATCGGCTCATGCGTCGGCCCGGAGGTGACGACGACGCGTCGCCCGCCGAGCGCGCCGGCGCCGGCGGGGGGCGGCGAAACAGGGTCGAGCGGCAGGCGCGTGTCGCCCTTGAGGGCGGCGGCGACGGCGTCGGCGATCGCCTCGGGCTCGGCCATGCGGCCGGGGCCATATTCGCCGCAGGCCATCGCGCCGTCGTCGGGGCCGACGAAAAGCACGCCGTCGCCCTTCAGCGTCGCGACGTTGCGCCGCGTCGCGGGGGCGAGCCACATGCGCAGGTTCATCGCCGGCGCGACGAGGATCTTCTTGTCGGTGGCGAGCAGCAGCGTCGAGGCGAGGTCGGGGGCGAGGCCCTGCGCCAGCCTGGCGAGAAGGTCGGCGGTGGCGGGCGCGACCACGATCAGGTCGGCGTCGCGCGACAGCTCGATATGGCCCATCTCGGCTTCGTCGGTGAGGGAGAAAAGCTCGGTGTGGACCTTGTCGCCGGAGAGGCTCGCCGCCGAGAGCGGGGCGACGAACTCCCGCGCCGCCGCGGTCATGACGACGCGCACGCGGATCGCGCGCTCGCGCAGGCGGCGGATCAGCTCCAGCGCCTTGTAGGCGGCGACGCCGCCGCCGATCACCAGCAGGACGCGCTTTTCCGCGACGGTCATGCCTTCCCCCGTCCGCCCGCGATTCGGGCGGGGCTTGTCCTATTCCTAGCGGTTTGGAATGAGTCCGCAAGGCCCGGGAATTTTTCCAAACCGCTCATCGCAGCAGCAGGACGACAACCGCGAAGGCGATGATCCACAAGGCGATATGGCCGAGCCGCGCGCCGCGCCCGACCGCCGCGCCGACGCTCTCGACGGCCGAGGCCGAGAGTTCGAGCCCTTCGTCGGCCATCTCCTCGACGCGTTGCAGCAGGGCCTCGCCGCGCAGCAGCGTCGCCGGCAGGGCGGCGGCGAAGTCGCCGAGCGCGCGGGCGGCGCGGCCGGCGTCCTCGATCTTGCCGCGGGGCCCGAGATTGCGTTCGATCCAGGCGCCGACGACGGGCTCGGCCGTCGTCCACATGTTGAGCTTGGGGTCGAGCGCGCGGCCGACGCCTTCGACCACGACCATGGTCTTTTGCAGCAGCACGAGCTCGGTGCGCGTCTTCATGTCAAAGAGGCCGGTGATCTCGAACAGCAGCGTCAGCAGCCGGGCCATCGAGATCTGGTCGGCGGCGCGCGCGTGGATCGGTTCGCCGATGGCGCGGATCGCCTGCGCGAAATCCTCGACGCGATGCGCGCGCGGCACATAGCCCGCCTCGAAATGCACCTGCGCCACGCGCAGATAGTCGCGCGTGATGAAGCCGTACAGGATTTCGGCGAGAAAGCGCCGCTCCTTGTAGCCAAGCCGGCCCATGATGCCGAAATCGACCGCGACGAGGCGCTCGTCGGCGGTCACGAACAGATTGCCGGGATGCATGTCGGCGTGGAAGAAGCCGTCGCGCATGGCGTGCAGCAGGAAGGACTGGATTAGCACGCGCCCGAGCCGCGGCAGGTCGGCGCCCGACGCCCGCAGCCCGGCGACGTCGGAGAGCGGGCGCCCCTCGACCCATTCGAGCGTGAGCACCTCGCGCGCGGTGCGGTCCCAGTCGACGTTCGGCGCGCCGAAATCCTTGTCCTGCGCGACGTTCTCGCCGAATTCCGACGCCGCCGCCGCCTCGAGCCGGAAATCCATCTCCATGCGCACCGAGCGGGCCATGGAGTCGATGACCTCGACGGGCTTCAGCCGCCGCATGTCGGGGCTCAGGCGCTCGGCGAGCCGCGCGGCGGCGAACATGTCGCCGAGGTCGCGCCGGAACCGCCGCTCGACGCCCGGCCGCAGCACCTTGACCGCGACGTCGCGCTCGCCGTCCGGCGTCCTGGTCCGCGCCTTGTGCACCTGCGCGATCGAGGCCGCCGCGACCGGCTCGCTGAAGGAGACGAAGACCTCGCCGATCGGCCGGTCGAAGGCCTGTTCGACGGTTTTGACCGCGACCTCGCGCGGGAACGGCGCCATGCGGTCCTGCAGCCGCTCGAGCGCGCGCACGACCTCCGGCCCGACGACGTCGGGCCGCGTCGCCAGAAACTGGCCGAGCTTGACGTAGGACGGCCCCAGCGCGCTGATCGCCGCCGGCAGCTCGCTGAGCCCCGAGGCCGGCGCGCCCCTTTTGGGGCGGCGCGCGAGAAATTTCGCGAGCGCCAGCGGCAGGCGCGCGGGCGCCGGCGCGATGGAGGGGTCGACGTCGCGGAACACGCCGGCGCGCGCCAGCGTCAGCCCCGCGCGGGCGAGGCGGAAGAAGGAGGCCGGCGTCGACATCGGGCCTAGAGCTTCCAGCCGCTGTGGATCGCCACCACGCCGCCCGTCAGCCGCTCGAAGCTCGCGCGCGCGAATCCGGCGTCGGCGATCATGCCGCGAAACGTCTCGGCGGGCGGGAAGCGCGCGATCGATTCGACGAGATAGCGGTAGGAGTCGGCGTCGCCCGTCACCCATGCGCCAAGGCGCGGGATGGCCCGGAACGAATAGGCTTGATAGACGCGGTCCATGAGCGGCACGTCGACCTGCGAGAATTCGAGGCAGAGGAACCGCCCGCCGCGCTTCACGACGCGCCGCGCCTCGGCCAGCGCCCGCTCGATGCGCGGCACGTTGCGGATGCCGAAGGCGATCGTGTAGGCGTCGAACGCGCCGTCTTCAAACGGCAGCTCCTCGGCGTTGGCCTGCACGAAGTCGAGCTTTTCGGCGAGGCGGCGCGCCTGCGCCCGCTCGCGCCCGACCCGCAGCATGTCGGCGTTGACGTCGAGCACGCAGACGCGGGTGTCGTCGCCGCCCTCGCGGGCGATCCTGAAGGCGACGTCGCCCGTGCCGCCGGCGACGTCGAGCGCGCGGAACGGGGCGTTTCGCGAGGGCCTGACCCTGGCCGCGAAAACGTTCTTCCAGACGCGGTGCAGCCCGCCCGACATCAGGTCGTTCATGAGGTCGTAGCGCGCGGCGACCGAGCGGAAAACCTCGTCGACCCTCGCCTGCTTCGTGTCGAGGTCGATGCGGGAGAAGCCGAAATGCGTCTCTTCGGTCATGAGGCCTTGGTCTCGGGGCGGGGCTGGGTCTGGCGGGCGGCTGCGACCATAGACGCTCGAAGCGCCGCCGGCTAGGCGGCGCGTCAGCCCCTGACCCTGGCCTCAAGCTCATGCGCGCGCAAAATCAGGCTCGCCCCTTCGGCGAGGTCGGGCGGCAGCGCGAACGCGCCGATGCGGTCGCGGGCCAGCGCCTCGACATGATTGCCGAGCGCGGCGAACATGCGCCGGACCTGATGGTAGCGCCCTTCCGAAACGCTGACATAAGCCTCCTTTGCCCCGAGCGCCTCGAAGCGCGCCGGCAGCAGCGGCTTGACCTCGCCCTCGAGCATGAGCGCGCCCGAGGCGAAGATGTCCGCCTCGTCGCCGCGCAGCGGCCGTGCGAGGCGGGCGCGATAGCGTTTCTCGATCTTCGACTTCGGCGAGATCAGCCGGTGCAGCAGCGCGCCGTCGTCGGTCAGAAGAAGAAGGCCGGAGGTCTCCTTGTCGAGCCGCCCGACGGTCGAGAGGGGCGGCTCGCGCAGGCGAAAGCGGTCCGGCAGAAGGTCATAGACGAGTTTTCCGGCCTCCTTGCGCGAGCAGGTGACGCCGGTCGGCTTGTTGAGCGCGACGGCCATGCCGGGCGGCGGGTCGGCCGGCTCGCCGTCGATGTCGAGCCGCGCGAAAACCGCCTCGCTCGCCTCGATGCGCTGCGCGGGGTCATGCAGCGCGACGCCGTCGAGCGTGACGCGGCCGGCGCGCAGAAACAGCGCGATCTGCGCGCGCGAGCCATAGCCGAGACTGGCGAGCAGCCGGTCGAGCCGGAAGCGCGCGGCTTTGGGCTGCGTCCTGGCCGGCGGGCTCACCGGACCGCCTCGAAGATCTTGTAGCCCGCGCCTTCGGAAAGAGCCGCGCTGCGGCGGAAATGGGTTTTGAGCGCCGCCTCATAGGGCAGATGGCGGTTGGCGACGAGGCGCAGCGTCCCGCCCCGGCGCAGCAGGGCGGCGGCGCGCGCGATGAACGCCACGCCGAGGCTCCGGTCCTCTTCGCCGGACTCGTGGAACGGCGGGTTGGTCACGAGAAAATCGAGATCCTTCAGGCCGCAGCCGTCATGGCGCAGGTCGGCCCAGAAGAAACGCGCCCGCCCGTCCTCGACATTGCGGCGCGCGGCCGCGACCGCGCGGCGGTCGAGGTCGATCAGGGCGAGGCTCGTCACCCCGGGCCCGCGCAGAATCTCGCGCGCGAGAAAGCCGTAGCCGCAGCCAAGGTCGGCGCCGGCGCCGGAAAGCGCAGGCAGGCCCTCGGCGAGCCGCGCGCTGCCGGGGTCGATCCGGTCGAAGCTGAACAGGCCGGGCTCGGTCCAGAAGCCGGTGGCGTCGCAGAACTGCGGCCCGCCGGCCTCGATCGCGGCCGCGATCGCCGCCGCGTCGAGCCCGTGCGGGCCGGCGTGCGCGCGGCAGAGGCGATGATGGCGTTTCGGGCGTTCCTCGACCGCGCAGCCGAAGCTTTCGAGTTCGGCCCGAAGGCGCGCGCCGCCCTTGTCCTTCGGCGCGAGCGCGACGAGCGGCGCGCCGGGCGCGAGCGCGCGCAGGGCGAGGGCGAGGAGGCGGCGGCGCTCCAGCGCGCCGGGCGGGGCGTAAAGCGTGAGCCTGTCGAAATCGCCGGGCGCGAAGGCTTCGAGCGCCGCGGCGCCGGGGACGAGCGGCGAGAGCTGGAGCGCGCCCTCGCCCACGGGGGCGAGGTCTGGCGGCGGCGCGCCGAAGACGCCTTCCCTCGCGCCGAAGACGCCTTCCTTCACCCTGTGGTCACGCCGGTTTCGACGTCGTCGACTTCGACCGGCGCTGACAGCGCGGCGTCGAGCCTCGCGCGGTCAAGCTCGCCTTCCGACCAGGAGATCACCACGGTGGCGACGCCGTTGCCGATGAAATTGGTGAGCGCCCGGCATTCGCTCATGAACTTGTCGACGCCGAGGATGATCGCCATGCCCGGCACGAGGCGCGGGTCGACGACGGCGAGCGTCGCGGCGAGCGTCACGAAGCCCGCGCCGGTGACGCCGCTCGCCCCCTTCGAGGTCACCATGGCGACGAGCAGGATGGTCATCTGCTGGCTGAAGGTCAGGTGGATGTCGAGCGCCTGGGCGATGAACAGGCTCGCCAGCGTCATGTAGATGTTGGTGCCGTCGAGGTTGAAGCTGTAGCCCGTCGGCACCACGAGGCCGACGACCGACTTCGAGCAGCCGAGCCGCTCGAGCTTCTCCATCAGGGCCGGCAGGGCGCTTTCCGACGAGGAGGTGCCGAGCACCAGCAGCAGCTCGGACTTGATGTAGCCGAGGAACTTGAAGATGCTGAAGCCGGCGATGCGGGCGATGACCCCGAGCACCAGAAAGATGAACAGCGCCGCCGTGGCGTAGAAGGTGGCGACGAGGCCGGCGAGATTGCCGAGCGCCTGCGGGCCATATTTGGCGACGGTGAAGGCCATCGCCCCGAAGGCGCCGACGGGGGCGGCCTTCATGACGATGTTGATGACGCCGAAGGTCGCGTGCGCCACCTCGTCGATGAGGTCGAGCAGCACCTTGCCGCGCGCCCCGAGCGCCATCAGCGCGAAGCCGAACAGGATGGCGAAGAACAGGACCTGCAGCACGTCGCCCTTGGCGAAGGCGCCGACCACGCTGTCGGGGATGATGCCGAGAAGAAAGTCGACCGTCGAGTGGATCTCATGGGCGGCCTTGTCGAACTTCTGCACGGCCGCGGCGTCGCCGGCTCCGCCCGAGAAGCCCGCGCCCGGCCGCACGAGATTGCCGACGAGAAGCCCGAAGGCCAGCGCGAAGGTCGAGACGACCTCGAAATAGACGAGCGCCTTGACGCCGACGCGGCCGACCTTCTTGGCGTCGGAGATATGGGCGATGCCGGAGACGACGGTGCAGAAGATGATCGGCGCGATCATCATCTTGATGAGCTTGATGAAGCCTTCGCCGAGCGCCTTGACCCAGGGCTCGGCCGCGATGGCCGGCGCAAGCCAGCCAAACAGCGCCCCGAGCACGATCGCGATCAGGACCTGGATATAAAGGACCCTGTAGAACGGCTTGGCGGCCGGCGCGCCCGTCCCCCCTGCGGCGATCGCGTCCATGGCGTGATGTCCCCTTGTCCCTGACGGCGGCGCGAGCCCCCGCCTGCGGCCGCTTCATCAAGTTTTCGGCAAATTGGCATAGTAAAAAGGCCGAGGCCAGCTAAATTAGAACGGCGACGAACGCGCCGGCGACGCAGCCGGACGGGTTTGCGCGCGCCTGGGAAATCAACCGCCGGGACCAGACGAAGGTCGAACCAGATCAATGACGTCAACAAAGCCGCCTGCCGGCGGGAAGGCGGCTTCGGCCGCGCGCAAGACGGCGCAGGCCGGATCCGCCGCGACGCCCGAGTCCGCGCCCGCCAAGTCTGCGCCCGCCAAGTCTGCGCCCGCCAAGTCTGCGCCCGCCAAGACGCGTCCGCGCTCCGAAAGCGGGGCGCAGACGGCCTCGGCGCCCGCGCCGCAGGCGCCCCGGCTGGTCGAAGGGCCGGCCGCGCAGCCGGCGGGCCGCGTCATCGCCGTCCGCGGCGCGCGCGAGCACAATCTCAAGAACGTCGACCTCGTCATCCCGCGCGACAGGCTCGTGGTGTTCACCGGCCTTTCGGGCTCGGGCAAATCCTCGCTCGCCTTCGACACCATCTACGCCGAGGGCCAGCGCCGCTATGTCGAATCGCTGTCGGCCTATGCGCGGCAGTTCCTCGAAATGATGCAGAAGCCCGACGTCGACCAGATCGACGGGCTCTCGCCGGCGATCTCGATCGAGCAGAAGACCACCTCGAAGAATCCGCGCTCGACGGTCGGCACGGTCACTGAAATCTACGACTACATGCGGCTTCTGTTCGCGCGCGTCGGAATCCCCTATTCGCCGGCGACGGGCCTGCCGATCGAGAGCCAGACGGTCAGCCAGATGGTCGACCGGGTGCTGGCCCTGCCGGAGCGCGCGAAACTCTATCTGCTCGCCCCCATCGTGCGCGGGCGCAAGGGCGAATACCGCAAGGAGCTCGCCGACCTCGGCAAGCGCGGCTTCCAGCGCGTCAAGATCGACGGGGCCTATTACGAGATCGCCGACGCCCCCGCGCTCGACAAGAAATTCAAGCATGACATCGACGTCGTCGTCGACCGCGTCATGGTCAAGCCCGACCTCGCCGCCCGCCTCGCCGAAAGCTTCGAGACCGCGCTCGAACTCGCCGACGGAATCGCCTTCGCCGAATTCGCCGACGAGAAGGATGAAAAAGGCGAGCCGAAACGCATCGTCTTTTCGGCGCGCTTCGCCTGCCCGGTCTCGGGCTTCACCATTCCGGAGATCGAGCCGCGGCTGTTCTCGTTCAACAACCCGTTCGGCGCCTGCCCGCATTGCGGCGGCCTCGGTTTTGAACAGAAGGTCGACCCCGGGCTGATCGTCCCCGACCCGTCGCTGTCGCTGCGCAAGGGGGCGGTCGCGCCCTGGGCGCGCTCCTCCTCGCCCTATTACATGCAGACGCTGGAGGCGCTGGCGAAACATTTCAAATTCCGGCTCGACGTCCGCTTCGACAGCCTGCCGCAAGCCGTGCGCGACATGCTGTTCTACGGCTCGGGCAAGGAGGCGGTGAAATTCTCCTATGAGGACGGCTATCGCTCGCATGAGGCCAGCCGGCCGTTCGAGGGCGTCGTGCGCAACCTCGAACGGCGCTACCGCGAGACCGAATCGGAATGGTCGCGCGAGGAGATCGGCCGCTACATGAGCGCCACCCCCTGCGGCGAGTGCCATGGCGCGCGGCTGCGGCCCGAGGCGCTCGCCGTCAGGATCGACGGCCTCAACATCGCCGAGACGGCCGATTTCTCGGTGCGCGCCGCGCGCGACTGGTTTTCGGGGCTCTCCGACCGGCTCGACCCCAAGCGGCGCGAGATCGCCGCGCGCATCCTGAAGGAGATCCGCGAGCGCCTCACCTTCCTCGTCGACGTCGGGCTCGACTATCTGACGCTGGGGCGCGCCGCCGGCACGCTGTCGGGCGGCGAGAGCCAGCGCATCCGCCTCGCCTCGCAGATCGGCTCGGGGCTTTCGGGCGTGCTCTATGTGCTCGACGAGCCCTCGATCGGCCTGCACCAGCGCGACAACGCCCGCCTGCTCGAGACGCTGCGCCGGCTGCGCGACCTCGGCAACAGCGTCATCGTCGTCGAGCACGACGAGGACGCGATCCTGACCGCCGACCATGTGGTCGACGTCGGCCCCGGCGCCGGCGTCCATGGCGGCGAGATCGTCGCGCAGGGCGCGCCGGCCGAAATCCTCGCCAATCCGAAGTCGCTGACCGGCCAGTATCTGACCGGCGCGCGCGAGGTCGCCCCCTACAGGCCGCGCCGGCCGTTCGACGACGCCCGCACGCTCGACGTGTTCGGGGCGAGCGGCAACAACCTCAAGCAGGTCTCGGCGCGCTTTCCGCTCGGCCTGTTCACCTGCGTCACCGGCGTCTCGGGCGGCGGCAAGTCGACGCTCGTCATCGACACGCTGTACAAGGCCGCGGCGCGCAAGCTCAACGGCGCGGTCGAGCATCCGGCCCCCTTCGAGCGCATCGAGGGGCTTGAGCGGCTCGACAAGGTGATCGACATCGACCAGTCGCCGATCGGGCGCACGCCGCGCTCGAATCCGGCGACCTACACCGGCGCCTTCACGCCGATCCGCGAATGGTTCGCGGGGCTGCCCGAGGCCAAGGCGCGCGGCTATCAGCCGGGGCGCTTCTCGTTCAACGTCAAGGGCGGGCGCTGCGAGGCCTGCCAGGGCGACGGCGTCATCAAGATCGAGATGCATTTTCTGCCCGACGTTTATGTCACCTGCGACGTGTGCAAGGGCCGGCGCTACGACCGCGAGACGCTCGAAGTGAAATATCGCGGCAAGTCGATCGCCGACGTGCTCGACATGACGGTCGAGGAGGCGGCGACGCTGTTTTCCGCCGTGCCGGCGATCCGCGAGAAGATGGCGACGCTCGCCCGCGTCGGCCTCGGCTATGTCAAGGTCGGCCAGCAGGCGACCACGCTCTCGGGCGGCGAGGCGCAGCGCGTAAAACTCGCCAAGGAGCTGTCGAAGCGCTCGACCGGGCGAACCCTTTATATTCTCGACGAGCCGACGACGGGGCTGCATTTCCACGACGTCGCCAAGCTGCTCGAAGTGTTGCAGGAGCTCGTCGACCAGGGCAACACCATCGTCGTCATCGAGCATAATCTCGAGGTGGTGAAGACCGCCGACTGGGTGATCGACCTCGGCCCCGAGGGCGGAGACGGCGGCGGGCGCGTCGTGGCGCAGGGCGCGCCCGAGGACGTCGCCGCCGCGCCCGCGAGCCACACCGGCGCCTTTCTGCGCGAGCTGTTCGAGCGCCGCCCGGCGACGCGGGCGGCCGAGTAGCAGGAGAGCGCCGCCAGAGCGGCGGCCACGAGAGAAGCCGGGCGGCTACGCCGTCTCGATCGCCTCGAGCGCGCGGGCGAGCGCCACAAAGCCCTCGACCGGGATTTCTTCGGCGCGCGCCGTCGGGTCGAGCCCGGCCGCCGCGATCAGCGCGCCCGTCGCCTCGCCGGCGCCGAGCGCGCGCAGCGACTGGCGCAGCATCTTGCGGCGCTGGCCGAAGGCCGCCTGCGTCACGCGCGCGAGCCGTCGCGCGTCGCAGGGGAGCGGCGCGGCGCGCGGGCGCAGCTCGACGACGGCCGAGGTCACCTTCGGCGGCGGCGTGAAGGCCGCGCGCGACACCTCGAACAGGATCTTCGTCTCGCAGCGCCAGTTGCACAGCACGCCGAGCCGCCCGTAGTCGGCGCGCCGCGCCGGCGTCGCGACGATGCGCTCCGCCACCTCGCGCTGAAACATCAGGATCAGACGGTCGAAGGCCGGCGGCCACGCCTGCGCCTCGATCCAGCCGGCGAGCAGCTGCGTCCCGACGTTATAGGGCAGGTTGGCGCAGACCCGCAGCGGCCGCGCGTCGCCCGCAAGCCGGTCGAGCGGGACGGCGAGCGCGTCGCCCTCGACGATCTCGAGCCGCCCGGGGCAGGCGTCCGCGATCTCGCGCAGCGCCGGCAGGCAGCGCGTGTCGCGTTCGATCGCGACCACCCGCGGCGCGCCTTCGGCGAGCAGCGCGCGGGTGAGGCCGCCGGGGCCGGGGCCGACCTCGACGATCACGCCGGCCGACGAAGGGTCCGCCGCCCGCGCGATGCGCCGGGTGAGATTGAGGTCGAACAAAAAATTCTGGCCGAGCGATTTCTTCGCCTCGACGCCGAAGCCGGCGACCACCTCGCGCAGCGGCGGCAGGGCGTCGAGCCGCGACCTTTCGCCAGTCATGTCGCGTCGCCCGTCATGACGCGGCGGCGAGCTTCGCCGCGAGCCGCAGCGCGGCGATAAGGCTCGACGCGTCGGCGACGCCGCGCCCGGCGATGTCGAAGGCCGTGCCATGGTCGGGCGAGGTCCGCACGAAGGGCAGGCCGAGCGTGACGTTGACGCCATGGTCGAAGGCGAGCGTCTTGATCGGGATCAGCGCCTGGTCGTGATACATGCCGATCGCGACGTCATAGGCCGCGCGCGCCCTGGCGTGAAACATCGTGTCGGCCGGATGCGGCCCGCTCGCCTCGATCCCGGCCGCGCGCAGCGCCGCGACCGCGGGAGCGACGATCTCCTGGTCCTCATGGCCCATGGCGCCGCCCTCGCCGGCGTGCGGATTGAGCCCGGCGAAGGCGAGGCGCGGCGCGGCGAGCCCGAACCGGTCGCGAAAATCCTGCGCGACGATCGCGCCGGTCTCGATCAGCAGCGCCCGGGTGAGCCGCGCGGGGACGTCTTTCAGCGGAATATGGATCGTCGCCGGGACGACCGCGAGTTCGGGCGACCACAAAAGCATCACCGGCGTCAGCCTGCGCCCGGCGAGGGGCTCGGCGAGCGCGGCCAGAAATTCGGTGTGGCCCGGATGCGCGAAGCCCGCGCGGTAGAGAACTTCCTTGGCGATCGGATTGGTCACGACCGCGGCCGCCTCGCCGCGCGCGACGAGGTCGACGCAGGTCCTGATCGAGGCGATGGTGGCTTCGGCGTCGCGCGGATCGGGCGCGCCCGGGGCGCCGGAGACGGCGCCGCCCGGGTCGAGCACGGGCAGCGCGCGCGCAAAAATGTCGTGCGCCTCGCGCGCCGCGCCGATCTGCTCGACCGGCGCGTCGAGCCCAAGCCTTTGCGCGAGCGCGCGCAGGGGCGCGGCCTCGGCGGCGATGAAGAAGACGGGCGCGTCAGGCGCGCGCCGCAGCGCCGCCCACGCTTTCAGCGCGATCTCGGGGCCTACGCCCGACGGATCGCCGCGCGTCAGCGCGAGCGGGGGCTCGCGCGTCATCCCTCGTAATTGTCGGCGACGAGCCGGTCGAGCAGGCGCACGCCGAAGCCCGAGCCCCAGCTCTGGTTCACGTCGCCGATCGGCGAGCCCATGCCGGTGCCGGCGATGTCGAGATGGGCCCAGGGCGTCCCGTTGACGTAGCGTTGCAGGAACTGCGCGGCGGTGATCGAGCCGGCGTGGCGCCCGCCGGTGTTCTTCATGTCGGCGAATTTCGAATCGATCAGCTTGTCATAGGCTGGCCCGAGCGGCATGCGCCAGAGCTTCTCGCCGGTCTCGCGGCCGGCGGCGATGAGCTTTTCGGACAAATCGTCGTCGTTCGAGAACAGGCCGGCGTGGTCCTGCCCGAGCGCGACGAGGATCGCGCCGGTCAGCGTCGCGAGATCGACGATGAAGCGCGGCTTGAAACGGTCCTGCACGTACCACAGCACGTCGGCGAGCACGAGCCGGCCTTCGGCGTCGGTGTTGATGATCTCGATGGTCTGGCCGGACATCGAGGTGACGATGTCGCCGGGGCGCTGCGCGTCCGGGCCCGGCATGTTCTCGACGAGGCCGATCGCGCCGATCGCGTCGACCCTGGCCCTGCGCCGCGCGAGCGTCTCGATCAGGCCGGTGACGCAGGCCGCGCCGGCCATGTCGCCCTTCATGTCCTCCATGCCGCCGGCGGGCTTGATCGAGATGCCGCCGGTGTCGAAGGTCACGCCCTTGCCGACGAAGGCGACGGGCTTTTCGTCGGCGCCGGCGGGCGCGCCGCGCCAGCGCATGATCACGAGCCGTCCCTCGCGCGAAGAGCCCTGGCTGACGCCGAGCAGCGCGCCCATGCCGAGCCCGCGCATCGCCGCCTCGTCGAGGATCTCGACCTCGACGCCGAGCTTTTCGAGCTCCTTGGCGCGGTTGGCGAACTCCTCGGGAAACAGCACGTTGGCCGGCTCGTTGACGAGCGTGCGGGCGGCGATCACGCCGAGAGCCGTCGCCTCGCGCTCGTGGCCGCCGCCGCGGCGGCCGTGGGGTCGGCGACGGCGATCTCGATCTCGGCCTCGCCGTTTTCGTCCGCCTCGTCTTCTTGCGGGTCTTGTAGCGGTCGAAGCGATAGTCGCGCAGGCGCAGGCCGAGCGCGAAATCGGCCGCCGCCCGCGCCGCGCGTCGAGCGGCGGCGTCGGCAGGTCGAAGACGATCGTCGCGGCCGCGCCGCGCGATCTTGCCGGCGATCTTGCCGGCGGTGAAGCCGCCAAGATTGGCGTAGTCGGCCGACGACGGCGCGCCTGGGCTTTTCGGCCGGCTGAGCGAGCGCCTGCGCCGATTTGTCGGCGGGCGCGCCGGCGTCTCTGTTCGTCCGGCGCGCCGGACGAGCCGATCACGAGGAGGCGTTCGGCGGCGAGGCCCGCCGGCGCGAGAATGTCGAGCGCCGAGGCGGTCCTGCCCTTGAACTTCGCCGTGGCGGCGGCGCGCGCGATCAGCGCCTCGACCTCGGGGCCGACGAGCGCCCGGGTCTTTTCGCCGAGCGCGAGGTCGGGGGCGGCGAAGATCGCCAGCGTCCTGATCGGCGCGCCGGACGCGCCGGCGCCGGCCTTTTCGGGCGACAGCGAATCGAGCGCGACGAACTGAATCTTGACGGGCTGCGGCATATGATCCTCGAAACCTCTTAAATCCTCGACGCCGTCCGGCGGCGCTCATGAGGGCGGGGCCGGCCCCGGCCCGCGCCGCGCGCTGCGCCTCTCCTAGCAAGAAACGGCCGCTCCTGTCAGGCCGGGATCGCGAAATTGTCATCCGCCGGCGCGGGGCGTCCGCGCCGCCGCAAGGGCTCACGCTGTGATGGCCGGGCAACGGACTCCGACAATCGTCGGCCGGAACGGCTCCGCGCCGCCGCGCGCTCTGGCCCTCGCCGCGGCTCCGGCGTATCAAGGCGAACTGCGGAGTACGGAAGCGAAGGGGAGACATGGCGAAGAGGATGCCCCGTGCGCCCTTCGGGCTTTATGCGCCTTTCGGGCTTCACGCCTCCCGCCGGCCTGACGCGCCGGGCGCCTCCGGCCCGGAGGCGCCGCGCCCATGATCGGCTGGACGCTCGGGCGCTATTTCTCGGCGCGCTTCCTCGCCATGATCCTGGCGGTCTTCGCCACCATCTGCGGCATGGTGTTCGTCGTCGACTTCGTCGAGATGCTGCGCCGGACCTCGAACATCGCCGACGCCTCGACGGGCGCGGTCGCGGCGCTCGCGCTGCTGCGCGCGCCGGCGGCCTCCGAGCAGCTCATGCCGTTCTGCGTGCTGTTTGGCTCCATGGCCGCCTTTCTCGACCTGACGCGCAAGCTCGAGCTTCTGATCGCGCGGGCGGTCGGCGTGTCGGTGTGGGGCTTTCTGGTCCCGCCGGTGGCCATCGCGCTCATCATCGGGATCGGTTCGGTCGCCCTGCTCAATCCGGCCTCGGCGCTGATGAAGCAGCGCGCCGACAAGCTCGAGACCGAGATCTTCGGCCAGCTCACCCGGCGCGACGCCGCGACCGAGGTCTGGATCCGGCAGAAGAGCGTCGACGGCGACGTGATCATCCGGGCGAAGTCGATGTCCGGCGACGGCAGGCGCCTCGTCGAGCCGGTCGCCTATGTCTATGACCATGCCGGCCGCTTCGAGGAGCAGGTCGAGGCGGCGAACGCGACGCTCGAGGACGGCGTCTGGCGCTTCGACGGCGCCCGCATTTTCGCGCCGGGCGAGGAGACCTTCACCTCGGCGATCTATTTCGTCGCCACCAACCTGACCCCGGCGCAGGTCGTGCGCGGGCCCGTCTCGCCGCAGTCGGTGCCGTTCTGGGACCTTGAGGCGGAACGCCGCCGGACCGAGACGGCGGGCCTCGACGCAACCGGATTCGACCTGCAATTCCAGTCGCTTCTGGCGCGGCCCCTGCTGTTCGTGGCGATGGTGCTGATCTCCGCCGCCTTTTCCTTAAGGTTTTTTCGATTTGGTGGGATCGGAAAAATGGTCGGAGGTGGCGTGGCGGCAGGCTTCGTGCTTTATGTCGCGACCAAGCTTGTCGGCGACATCGGCGGCGCCGGACTGATCAGCGCGCCCGTCGCCGCCTGGTCGCCGGCGCTGATCGCGAGCCTGCTCGGCGCGCTCGCGCTGCTCAATCAGGAGGATGGATGACTGGGCGGCGCATGAGCCTCCTCGCCGGTTCCGCCCCCGTGGCGCGGACGGCGCGCGCGCGCCGGCCGGCGGCTGCGGCGGCCGCGGCCGGCGGCTGCGCGCGGCGCTGTTCGCCGGCGCGGCGCTCATCGGCCTGTTCTCGTCCGGCCTTTTCTCGTCCGGCCTTGGCGCCGCCGCCGAGACCCGCCCCTCCGCGAAAACCCAGTCCCCGGCAAAAACCCAGTCCCCGGCAAAAACACAGGCGCCGCAGGCCGACGCCGACAAGATGGTCGTCGAGGCCAACGAGCTGCGCCAGGACGACGTCAAGAACACCGTCTCCGCGGTCGGCGACGCGCGCGTCTATTACAAGGGGCGCGTGCTGCAGGCCGACGAGGTGACCTACGACCGCGGCACGGGCCGCGTGACGGCGCGCGGAAACGCCAAGCTGACCGAGGCCGACGGCTCGATCCTGCGCGGCGCCTTCTTCGACCTGACCGACGATTTCCGCGACGGCTTCATCGAAAGCCTGCGCGCCGAATCGACGCAGCGCACCTTCATGAGCGCGCCGCGCGCCGAGCGCATCGACGCCGACACGACCGTGTTCACGAAAGGCGTCTACACCGCCTGCGCGGCCTGCGGCACGAATTACGACAAGCCGCCGCTGTGGCGCGTGCGCGCAAAGCGGATCATCCACCGCGACGACGAGCGGATGCTCTATTTCAGCGACGCCACGATCGACATTCTCGGCGTGCCCGTCGCCTGGACGCCGTGGATGTCGATGCCGGACCCCTCGGTCACGCGCAAATCGGGCATCCTGTCGCCGACGCTCGTCGCGCGCACCCAGCTCGGCTACGGCCTCGGGGTGCCGATCTTCTGGGCGCTCGCGCCCGACTACGACCTGACCTTCACCCCGACCTATCTGTCGAAGCAGGGCTTCCTCGGCATCGGCGAATGGCGCCAGCGGCTCGACTATGGCGAATATTACATCCGCGGCGCGGGCATCAGGCAGCTCAACCCCGACCAGTTTCCGATCTCGCCCTGGGGCGCGGCCGACAACGTCTTCCGCGGCTCGCTCGAGAGCAAGGGCGAATACCGGGTCGCGGACATGTGGCGCTTCGGCTGGCAGTTCACGGCCATGTCCGACAAATGGTTCCGCAACGACTACAACATCGCCAGCCAGACGCTGACCTCGAACTACATCAGCGAGGTGACCTCGACCGGCTATCTGACCGGGCAGGGCGACCGCGGCTATTTCGACCTGCGCGCCTATCACTTCCAGGGCCTGTCGACGCGCGACATCCAGGCGCAGCAGACCTCGGCCTATCCGGTCTTCGACTATAACAAGACCTTCGACCTGCGCCCCGAGGACAGCTTCGGCCTCGGCGGCCAGCTCGAGCTCGACGTCAACGCCGCGAGCCTGTCGGCCTGGGCCGCGAGCTTCCAGTCGGTCGGCACGCAGGTGCTCGATTCGGCCTATTCGCTCTATTCGGTCTGCACGAACTACGTGCCGGGCCGCGTCGCGGGGACCTGCCTGCAGCGCGGCGTCGGCGGCGTCTCTTCGCGCGCCACCATCGACCTCAACTGGAAACGCCAGTTCATCGACGAGCTCGGCGAGGTCTGGACGCCCTTCGCCTTCGCGCGGGTCAGCGGCCAGCAGCTCGCGCTCAACACGACCAACACGCTCGGCTTCTCGAACAGCGCGGGGACGACCTCGACCATCTCCAACGCCTCGCAGCTGCCCTTCATGAACAATTCGGAGAGCACGGTCTACGGGGCGCTCAACCCGGGCGTCGGCCTCGAATATCGCTATCCCTTCTTCGCCAAGACCGATTTCGGCGCGGCGACGATCTCGCCCGTCGCCCAGGTGATCGTGCGGCCGAACAACCAGATCGGCGCCTATGCGCCCTCGAACCTCGACGCGCAGAGCCTCGTCTTCGACGAATCGAGCCTGTTCGCCTGGAACAAATTCTCGGGCTACGACCGTTTCGAGACCGGCGGGCGCGCCAATTACGGCGGCGAGGCGACCCTCAACTTCCCGCAGGGCGGCTACATCAACGTGGTCGCCGGCCAGTCCTACCAGCTGTTCGGGACCAACGCCTACGCCAAGCCCGACGCCGCCAACGTCGGCCTCGCCTCGGGGCTCGACACGCGGCTTTCAGACTATATCGGCGCGGTCACGCTCGCGCCCTTCAGCCAGTTCTCGGTCACCGCCAAGACGCGCTTCGACGTGAACGGCTTCTCGCCGAAGCGCATCGACCTCATCGGCGTCTATAATTTCGGCCCCTGGACCGGCGGCTTCCAATATGCGAGCTATGCGGCGCAGCCGGAGATCGGCTACTACGTCCGCCGCCAGGGCCTGACCCTCAACACCCGCTATCAGATCAGCGACAATTACTGGGCGCAGGGCAACGTCACCTTCGACATGAGCCGCCAGTTCTATCCGCCCGCGCTGATCGGCTACACCAACCCCGGCCCCTTCGCGCCGGCCGCCTTCGGCTTCGGCGGCGGCTACAAGGACGACTGCGCGACCGTCGCCGTCAATTTTTCGTCCGTTTACCAGGATAACGGCAACGGCGGGCTGACGCGCAACCAGACGGTGCTCGTCCAGTTCGAGCTGCGCACGCTGGGCGAGCTCAAGGCCAGCAAGACCTTCAGCGCGGTGCAGAATCTCGGAACCACCAACTAGACCGCGCCGTCGCCGGCGGCCGGCAAAGGGATGGAGGGCGCGGCGCCCGGGCGCGCCGTGGCGAAGCGAAACATGATCTCATCGACCAAGACCGGCGCGAACGCCGTTCGTTCCAACGCTTTTCGCGCCAGAATTTTTCGCGCAGGAATTCTTCGCGAAAAAGCCCGGCGGCTCGCGCTTGCGGGCGCGGCCGGGTTTTTCGTCGCCTGCGCGGGGCTCGCCGTCGCGCCGGCCCCGGCGCGGGCGCAGGCCATCGTCGCCAGCATCAACGGCTATCCGATCACCACCCACGACATCGAGCAGCGCATGAAGCTGCTGCGCGTCCTGCGCAAGCCGGCGACGCGCGAGGCGGCGATCGAAAGCCTGTTCTCGGACCGGCTGATGACCGCCGAGGCCGGCAAGTTCGGCGTCAATCCGCGCGATTCCGACATTTCGCAGCAGATCGCCCGCACCGCCCAGGAGATGAACGTCCAGCCGCAGGCGCTCGTCGCCTCGATCCAGGGCGCCGGCGTCTCGGAAGACCACCTCAAGGCCCATTTCGGCGCCGAGATGGCCTTCAACGTGCTGGTGCAGGCGCTGAACAAGGGCGTCGAGGCGAGCGAGACGCAGGTGCGCGCGGAGCTCGCCAAGCAGGGCGGCAAGGCCGCCGCCGGCACCTCCTATACGGTGCGCCAGATCATCTTCACCCTGCCCGGAGGCGTCACGCCGGCGGCGATGGCGGCGCGCGCCAAGGAGGCGGAAAGCCTGCGCGCGCGCTTCTCGGGCTGCGACTCCGGCGTGCCGATGGCCCTCGCCATGACCGACGTCACGGTGAAGGATCCGCTCACCCGCACCTCGCATGAGATCAGCCGCCAGCTCGCCGAGCTGCTCGACAAGACCCCCGTCGGCAAGCTCACGGCGCCGCAGCGCACCATCTCGGGCCTCGAAATGGTCGCCGTCTGCGAGCGCGGCGCGGCCAAGGACGACACCGCGGTCCGCCAGCAGATCGCCCAGAAGCTGCTGGCGCAGCACATCGCCGCCGACGCCCAGCGCCGGCTCAAGGAGCTGCGCGCCAAGGCCGTCGTCGTCAAGCACGCGTCCTGACGAATTCCCCCCGCGCCGTCGCGCGGGCGGCCGGGGGGTGAGCGAGAGTGGAGGTCTGGTTCTATCATCTCCAGCGCCGCAGCCTCGACGAGACGCTGCCCGCGCTCATCGAGAAATCGCTCGAGCGCGGCTGGCGCGTCGTCGTGCAGGGGACGAGCGAGGCGCGCGTGGCGGCGCTCGACCAGCATCTGTGGACCTACGCCGACGACAGCTTTCTCGCCCATGGCCGCGCCGGCGACGGCGACTTCGACCTTGAGCCCGTCTATCTCACGACCGGCGACGAAAACCCCAACGGCGCGCGCCTGCGCATCCTGTTCGAGGGCGCCGAGATCGCCGCCTCGCTCAGTGGCGGACCCTATGAGCGCGTTCTGCTGATTTTCGACGGCGCCGACGCGGCGCAGCTTTCGGCCGCGCGGGCGCAGTGGAAAAAACTGAAGGACGGCGGCTTCGCCGTCAGCTACTGGGCGCAGGACGACGGCGGCCGGTGGGAGAAGAAGGCCTGACGCCATGACCAAGGACGAACAGTTTTTCGCCCGCCGCGCGGCGGCGCGCGCCGATCTCGACGCGATCGACCCGGCCAAAACGGGCGAAGGCGGCGGCGCCGACCCGCTGCGCCGGGGCTGGTTCGAGGCGGTCTATGCGCGCGCCGGCGACGACGCCGCGCGCGTGCCCTGGGCCAATCTGGAGCCGCACCCGCTCGTCAAACGCTTCGCCGACCTCCAGCTCGGCGCCTTCACGGGCCTGCGCGTGCTCGACGTCGGCTGCGGCCTTGGCGACAACGCCGAATATTTTTCGAGCCTTGGCGCGAACGTCGAGGCGTTCGACTTCGTGGCCGGCGCGGTCGACTGGGCGCGCCGCCGCTTTCCGCGCAGCCGCGTCGCCTATTCCGTCGCCGACCTGTTCGACGCGCCGGCCGATTGGGCCGGGCGCTTCGACCTGATCGACGAATGCTACACGCTGCTGGCGCTCGACCCGCCGCTGGTCCGGGCGGCGCTGGGGGCGCTCGCCGCCTGCCTCTGGCCAAACGGCCGCATGCTGCTCGTCGCCCGCGCGCGCGACGAGGACGAGGAAGCGTCCGGCCCGCCCTGGCCGCTGCCGCCGTCGATCTTTGCGGCGGCGCGCGCGGCGGGGCTCACGCCGGTCGCGGTCGAGGATCTTCCGCCCGGGGCCGGGCTTGCGGCGCGACACTGGCGCGCGCTGCTGCGGCGCGACGGCGCCTGAGCGCCATGGACGATCGGGCGCGGGGCGAGGACGCCGCGGCGCGCGACCTCGCCGCGCGGCAGGCGGGCTTCGTCGACGCCCGGGCGCGGCGCGAATTCATCCAGCTCGCGCTTGCGGCCTTTCTCGTCTCCTTCATGTATTCCCATGCGGCGCTGCTCGCGGTGGTGTTCGAGCGCGAGGGCTTCGACCTGCACGACACCGGGCTGCTGCTCTCGCTTTACGCCGCGCCCGTGGTCCTGTTCACCTTTCTGTCGGGCGCGGTCTCGGCGCGCATCGGCGTGCTGGGGAGCTGCCGCGTCGCCGTCGCGCTGATGCTCGTCGGCTTCTTCAGCCTGCGCTACACGGCGGACGCCTTCTGGCCGGCGCTCGCCTCGCGGCTCACGCAGGGCGCGGGGCAGGGGCTGCTGCTCGCCTCCTTCGTCACCTACGGCCAGAGCCGGCTCAACGCGCGGCGCTTCGTCTATCTCATCGCGCTGTTTTCGAGCATGTTCGCGCTGGCGCAGGCCTTCGCCCCGCCGTTCGGCGCGCTGATGCTCAACGCCTTCGGCGCGCCGGCGATGTTTCTGGCCGGCGCCGCCCCGGCCGCGCTCGCCTTCGCGCTCACCTTCGGCCTGCGCGACATTCCGCGCCCCGCCGAAGGGCGCGGCCTCGACCTCAGGACGGCGCTGCGGCGCAGCCGGCCGGCCTCGCTCGGCGCGGTCTTCGTCAACGGCGCGATGTTCAGCTTCACGGCCTCCTTTCTCGCGGCCCTGCTCGAGGCCCGCGCCGTGCCGATCGGCTGCTTCTTCTTCGCCTCGACGACGACGCTGTTCGCGAGCCGCTTCCTCGCCATGGGCGTGTTCGAGACCTTCGACCGGCGCCTGCTGGTGGCGGGCGGCTTTGTCGCGCAGGGCGCGAGCTTCGCGCTTGTGGCGGCGGCGGGACTGTCCTGGCTCATCGTGGTCGCCGGCGTGTTGTTCGGGGCCGGCTACAGCGTGGTCTATCCGGTGCTGTCGGCGGCGGTCAGCGCCGGGCTCGACCCCGCCGAGCGCGCCGGGCCGCAGGCGATCTTCAACACCGCCTTCAACGTCGGCATCTTCTTCACGCCCTATCCGACGGCGCTGCTGATCGGCTGGTTCGGCTATGGCGCGACGGCCTTTTCGCTCGCCGCGCTCGCCTTTCTGTCGGCCGGCGCGCTGGCGGCGTGGGCGCTCGCGCGGCCCGGCGCGCGCCCGGCCTGAGACCCGGCGTCGCGAAAAATCTCACCCTGCGCCGAGAAGCCTGATCGCGTCGGCGCGCTCGAACAGGTAGAGCGCAAGCCGCAGCGCCTCGCCGCGCGGGCTTTCGAGCGCCGGGTCCTGCGTCACGATCTCCTGCGCGTCGCGCCGCGCCCAGCCGAGCAGATCGCCATGGGCCGCGGGGTCGGCGACGCGAAACCCCGGCAGGCCCGACTGTTTCGCGCCCATCACCTCGCCCTCGCCGCGCAGGCGAAGGTCTTCCTCGGCGATGCGGAAGCCGTCCTCCGTCTCGCGCAGGATTTCGAGCCGCGCCTTGGCCGTCTCGCCGAGCGGGCCCTTGTAGAGCAGCACGCAGGAGGATTTTTCGGCCCCGCGCCCGACGCGCCCGCGCAGCTGGTGGAGCTGCGCGAGGCCGAAGCGCTCGGCGTGCTCGATCACCATGATGCGCGCGGCCGGCACGTCGACGCCGACCTCGATCACCGTGGTGGCGACGAGAAGCTTCGTCTCGCCGGCCTTGAACGCCGCCATGGCGGCGTCCTTGTCCTTGCCCTTCATGCGGCCATGGACGAGGCCGACGACGCCTTCGCCGAAAATTTTGGCGAGGTCTTCGCGCCGCTCGGAGGCCGCGGCGAGGTCGCTCTCGGCGCTTTCCTCGACGAGCGGGCAGACCCAATAGGCCTGCGCGCCGGCGCGGAGCGCCGCGCCGAGGCGCTCGATGAGCTCGCCGAGGCGCTCGACCGGCAGCGCCCGGGTCTCGACCGGCTTGCGGCCGGGGGGCTTTTCGCGCAGGGCCGAGAGGTCCATGTCGCCGAAATAGGCGAGCGCCAGCGTGCGCGGGATCGGCGTCGCGGTCATCGCCAGAATGTCGGCGCGCGCGCCCTTCTCGCCGAGCGCGAGGCGCTGGCGCACGCCGAAGCGGTGCTGCTCGTCGACGACCGCGAGGGCGAGGTCGCGGAAGTCGACGCCCTCCTGAAACAGCGCATGGGTGCCGACCGCGACGTCGACCTCGCCCGCGGCGAGACGCTCCAGAACGTCGCGGCGGGCGGCGCCTTTCTCGCGCCCCGTCAGCAGCGCGAGGCGCAGGCCGGCGGGCTGCGAGAAGCGGGCGAGGCTCGCGGCATGCTGGCGCGCCAGAAGCTCGGTCGGGGCCATCAGCGCCGCCTGCCGCCCGGCCTCGACCACGCCCGCCATGGCGAGCAGCGCGACCAGCGTCTTGCCCGAGCCGACGTCGCCCTGAAGCAGGCGCAGCATGCGCGTCTCGCTTTCGAGGTCGGCGCGGATTTCGGCGAGCGCCTGCGCCTGCGCGCCCGTCAGGCGGAAGGGGAGCGCGTCGACAATTCTGGCGCAAAGCCTGCCGTCGCCGCGGCTTGCGGCGCCCGGCCGGCGGCGCTCGCGCGCCCGCATCAGGGCGAGGGCGAGCTGGCCCGCGAGCATCTCGTCATAGGCGAGCCGCCGGCGCGCCGGGGCTTCGGGCGCAAGATCGCGCGGCTCCTGCGGATGGTGGGCCGCCCGCAGCGCCTCGGAAAAGCTCATGAACCCCGGCGGCCCGCCCCAGTCGGGCAGGGCCGGGAGCCGCGCGAGCGCCGCCTCCGCCGCCTTGGCCACGGCGCGCTGGCGCAGGCCCTCGGTCAGCGGATAGACCGGCTCGACGGGCGCGAGCTTCTCGAACCCGGCGGCGTCGAGGATATGGTCGGGGTGGGCCATCTGGCGATGGCCGTCCCAGAGTTCGAGCCGCCCCGAGATCCAGCGCCTTTCGCCGGGCGGCAGGCTCTTTTCGATCCAGCCCGTATTGGCGAGGAAGAACACGAGTTCGACGTCGCCGGTCTCGTCCTCGACCAGCACGCGGTAGGGCCCGCGCCCGCGCGGCGGGGCGTGGCGCACGACGGTCGCCTCGAGCGTCACATGGGCGTCGAGCGGCGCCTGCGCGATCTTCGGGCGCAGGCGGCGGTCGATCAGGCCTGCGGGGAGATGCAGCAGCAGGTCGAGGACGCGGGCCTCCCGCCCGCCGCACAAGAGCCGGTCGAACAGCCGCCCGGTCCTGGGGCCGACGCCCGGAAGGCCCGAGACCGGCGCAAACAGGAGATTGAGGAGCGTGGGGCGCATCGGGCCGCGCAATCGGGGTTTGTGCGGGCGGCCGGCGCCGGCCCTGTTCGCAGGAAACGCGGCGCGCCTTGTCGCATGTTCTTCGCCAAAACGCCAAAAGGCTGACAGCGCGGCCCGGCGCGTTTATAGGACCGGGGACGGCGCGCCGACGCGCCAATTGAAGGGTCCATCCAGGAGACGCGCGCATGGCCGCCGAAAGCCCGCAGACCGCAGGGGCGCCCAACGCCGCGCCGCTCGATTCCGACGCGCGGCGCCGGCGCATCAGGTTCCGCGCCTGGCATCGCGGCATGCTGGAGAACGACCTGCTGCTCGGCCGCTTCGCCGACGCCGAGGTCGCGACGCTGACCGACGCCGAGCTCGACGTGTTCGACGCCCTGCTCGAAGCGATCGACCGCGACGTCTTCGCCTGGGCGACCGGCGAGGCGCCGGTTCCGGCGGAATTCGACACGCCGCTGTTCCGGCGCATCGTCGCCTTTCACGACCGTTTTTGCGCCTCGCGCGGGTGAGAGGCGCCGTTTTGGCCGATGGCGCGTTGCGCGCCTGAAGAGAGCAGATCACGCCGGAAGTGCCAGACCTCAAGCGCGCCCTCGCCGAACTCGCCAAAGGCGGCTCCCTGACCCTGACGTCGCTCGCCGACGGCTATGACGCCGTCGCCGCGGCCGACCTCGCGCGGGCGCTCGCGCTCGAATCCGAGGAGCGGGCGCTGGCGCTGATCCATGTGGCGCGCGACGGGCGCCGCCAGACGGCCTTCATGGAGGCCTTCGCCTTCGCCGCGCCCGACGTCGAGCTGATCGACTTTCCGGCCTGGGACTGCCAGCCCTACGACCGCGTCTCGCCCAACGCCGCGGTCTCGGCGCGGCGCATGATCGCGCTGTCGCGGCTCGCCCGCTCGCGCTCCTCGGCCGAGCGCCCGCGCGTGCTCTCGACCACGGTCAAGGCGTTCGCGCAGCGCGTGCCGCCGCTCGACCAGATGGCGCGCGACACCTTCTCGGCCGCGCCCGGCAACGTCGTCGACACCGAGGCGCTGACGCTCTGGCTCGAATCGAACGGGTTTCTGCGCGCCTCGACCGTGCGCGAGGCCGGCGAATACGCCGTGCGCGGCGGCATCATCGACCTTTTCGCGCCCGGCATGGCCCAGCCGGTGCGGCTCGATTTCTTCGGCGACGCGCTCGAAACGATCCGCGCCTTCGACCCTGAATCGCAGCGCACCCTGTTTCCGCTGAAAGGCCTCGACCTCGTGCCGATGAGCGAGGTGCAGCTGACGAGCGAGGCGACGCGCCGGTTCCGGCAGGGCTATGTGACGCAGTTCGGCGCGCAGACGCGCGGCGACGCGCTCTATGAGGCGATCAGCGAAGGCCGCCGGGCGCAGGGCCATGAGCACTGGCTGCCGCTGTTCTACGACCATCTCGACACGCTGCTCGACTATGCCGGGCGCGCGCCCGTCATGCTCGACGCGCTGGCCGACGAGGCGGCGCGCGAGCGCGTCGCCCTGATCGACGACTATTATGGCGCGCGCAAGAGCGCCTATGACGCCGACCCCTCGGGCGCCTCCTACAAGCCGCTGAAGCCCGAGGCGCTCTACATGAGCGCCGACGAATGGAACGCGCGGCTGTCGCGCGCCCGCGTGCTGCGCGTCTCGCCCTTCGCCGCGCCCGAGGGCGCGCGCGGCCTGCATGTCGACTGCGGCTCGAAGCCCGGGCGCAATTTCGCGCCCGAGCGGGCCGACGAATCGGCCAATGTGTTCGAGGCCGCCGTCGCCCATGTGCGCGCGCTGCAAAGCGCCGGCCGGCGCGTCGTCGTCGCCGGCTGGTCCGACGGCTCGCGCGAGCGCCTGGCGCATGTGCTCGCCGACCATGGCCTCAAGGGCGCGGCCGAGGTCTCCTCGCTCACGCAGGCGCTCGACCTGCCGCAGGACCGGGCGGCGCTCGCCGTGTTCGGGATCGAAGCCGGCTTCGAGACGCAGGCGTTCGCCGTCGTCGGCGAGCAGGACATTCTGGGCGACCGCCTCGTGCGCGCCCGCAAGAAAAGCCGCAAGGCCAAGGATTTCCTGACCGAGGTCGGCGCGCTTGCCGCCGGCGACATCGTCGTCCATGTCGACCATGGCATCGGCCGCTTCGTCGGATTGCAGGCGATCGCGGCCGGCGGCGCGCCGCATGACTGCCTCGAACTGCATTACGCCGACGGCGCCAAGCTGTTCCTGCCGGTCGAGAACCTTGAGCTGCTCTCGCGCTATGGCTCCGAGGACACCGAGGTCCAGCTCGACCGCTTGGGGGGCGGGAGCTGGCAGAAGCGCAAGGCGAAGATGCGCAAGCGCATCCTCGAAATGGCCGGCGCGCTGATCAAGATCGCCGCCCAGCGCATGACGCGGGCGGCGCCCAGGCTCGTCCCGCCCGACGGGCTCTACGCCGAATTCTGCGCCGGCTTCCCCTATGACGAGACCGACGACCAGCTCTCGGCCATCGAGGCGACGCTCGACGATCTCGCCTCGGGGCGGCCGATGGACCGGCTCGTCTGCGGCGACGTCGGCTTCGGCAAGACCGAGGTCGCGCTGCGCGCCGCCTTCGCCTGCGCGATCGAGGGCCGGCAGGTCGTGGTGGTCGCGCCGACGACGCTGCTCGCGCGCCAGCACTACCGGAATTTCTCGGCCCGCTTCGCCCATCTGCCGGTCAGGGTCGCGCAGATGTCGCGCATGGTTCCGGCCGCCGACCTGCGCGCGGCGAAGGCCGGCCTCGCCTCGGGCGAGGTCGACATCGTCGTCGGCACCCACGCCGCGCTCGGCAAGGGCGTCGCCTACAAGGACCTCGGCCTCGTCGTGATCGACGAGGAGCAGCATTTCGGGGTCAAGCACAAGGAGCGGCTGAAGGAGCTGCGCGCCGAAGTGCATATGCTGACGCTCTCGGCGACGCCCATTCCGCGCACCCTCCAGCTCGCGCTCACCGGCGTGCGCGAGCTTTCGATCATCGCCACCCCGCCCGTCGACCGCCTCGCCGTGCGCACGTTCATCTCGCCGTTCGATCCGCTGATCGTGCGCGAGGCGCTGCTGCGCGAGCGCTACCGCGGCGGCCAGAGCTTCTATGTCTGCCCGCGCATCGAGGATCTTGAGGAGGCGGCGAGCTTTTTGCGGCGCGAGGTCCCGGAGGTGAAGTTCGTCGTGGCGCACGGCCAGATGGCGCCGGGCGAGCTCGAGGACAAGATGTCGGCCTTCTACGACGGCCAGTATGACGTGCTGCTCGCCACCGCGATCGTCGAATCGGGCCTCGACATTCCGCGCGCCAACACCTTGATCGTGCATCGCGCCGACATGTTCGGCCTCGCCCAGCTCTATCAGCTGCGCGGCCGCGTCGGGCGCTCCAAGGTGCGCGCCTACGCCCTGTTCACCGTGCCGGCCGCCCGCCAGATCACGCCCCAGGCCGAAAAGCGCCTCAAGGTGCTGCAGTCGCTCGATTCGCTTGGCGCCGGCTTCGAGCTTGCGAGCCACGACCTCGACATCCGCGGCGCCGGCAATCTGCTCGGCGACGACCAGTCCGGCCATATCAAGGAGGTCGGCTACGAGCTTTACCAGCAGATGCTGCAGGAGGCGGTCGAGGCGCTCAAAAGCGGCGTCGAGGAGCCGGTCGAGGAGGTCTGGTCGCCGGCGATCACGCTCGGCGCGCCGGTCGCCATCCCCGAGCATTACGTCGCCGACCTGCAATTGCGGCTCCAGCTCTACCGCCGCCTCGCGAGCCTTGAGGCCGACGAGGACATCGAGAGCTTCGCCGCCGAGATGATCGACCGTTTCGGCCCGCCGCCGCCCGAAGTCGGCCAGTTGCTCAAGCTCGTCGCGATCAAGGCGTTGTGCCGCAAGGCCCATGTCGAGACGGTCGACGCCGGGCCGAAGGGCGTGGTCATCTCGTTCCGCGACAATTCCTTCGCCGATCCGCAGGGCCTCGTGCGCTATGTCGCGGCGCAGGGCTCCGAGGCCAAGGTGCGGCCCGACATGAAGATCGTGTTCGCCCGCGACTTCGAGAAGATCGAGGCGCGGCTCGAAGGGGTGCGCAGGATCATGCGCGACCTCGCCGCCATCGCCGTCAAGAAGGCCGCCTGAGGCGGTGCGCCTGACCGACGACGTCGCCGCCTGGCTCGACGACAACGAACCGCAGGACGAGCAGGACCGGCGCGACCTTTTGCGCGCGCTCGAAACGCTGTCCGAGGCCGGCGATTACGCCGCGCGCCGCGTCGCCGGGCGCCTCGTCCTCAGCGGCTGGAGCGACGCCCCGCTGTTTTTGCGGGACGCGCAGGCGAAAGCGTTTCTGCTGCGCTGCGTCGCCGCGATCGACTTCGAGAAGGAGAAGGGCGCGGGCTTCCGCTCGGGCGAAGGCGGTTAGGCCCCCTCAACATTTGCGCGCGAAAGCCCTATATTGGGGAGAAAGGCCAGCGAGCCGATCAAATCTGGAGAGTTTTATGGCGCAGCCGAAATTCGCGGTGCTGTCCCTGACCGAGCGGGCGGCCGAGCATGCGCGCGCGCTGCTCGCGGGCCTGGGCAAGCCCGGGGCGGGCATCAGGGTCGGAATCAGGAACGGCGGCTGCGCCGGCATGAGCTATACGCTCGACCTCGCCGAAGCGGCCCTGCCGGGCGACGAGGTGGTCGAGGACCAGGGCGTGAGGCTCATCGTCGCCGCGAAAGACCTTCTGTTCCTGCTCGGCACGAAGCTCGATTTCGAGGCCGACAAGCTCTCGTCGAGCTTCACCTTCATCAATCCGAACCAGACCTCGGCCTGCGGCTGCGGCGAATCGGTGGCGATCACCCCCGCGAACGCCTGAGGTTTAGGGCGGCGACGCGAAAACCCAAGGCGGGCCGAAGCCCGCCTTTTTTGCGCGCTCAGCGCGTTTTCGCGCGTCGGCTCTTTGCGCGCTCAGTCCTGCGGCAGCGCCGCGACCAGCTTCTGCAGCGTCGCGACGGTCGAGAAATCGGCGATCCCGTCGACCCGCGCCGGGCGGAAATGGCGCTGGAAGGCGCGCGTGACGCAGCGCGTCTCCACGTCGAACACGCCTGAGTCCGGCGCGCCATAGCCGTAGAGCCGCAGCAGGTTCTGGAAGTCGCGCGTCTCCCCGCCCGCGTCGCCGAGATCGAGGCGCGGGCCGTCGATGATCGGGCAGGGCGCGACGTAATGACCGACGCCGGCCTCCGCCAGCCGGCTCCAGGGAAAGAATTCGCCGGGGTCGATCTTGCGCTCGGGCGCGGTGTCGGAATGGGCCAGCACGCGCTGCGGCGGGATCGGCCAGCGGGCGCAGATCTCGCGGCAAAGCGCGATCACGGCGTCGATCTGGGCGTCGGGATAGGGGAAGGCGGCCTTGCCGTCCCTGTGGCCCGGATGGGCGATCTCGACGCCGATCGAGACGTCGTTCATGTCGGTCTCGCCGGCCCAGGAGCCGCGCCCGGCGTGCCAGGCGCGGCGCTCCTCGGCGACGAGCGAAAGCACCTCGCCCTCGGGCGTGACCACATAATGGGCCGAAACCTCGGTCGCCGGGTCGCAGAGCAGGGCGACCGCCGCTTCCGCGGTCGGCACGCCCGTATAATGCAGGATCAGCGCGTCCGGCGTCTTGCCGTTCTTGCGCTCGCCATGGTTGGGCGAGGCGCAGAAACGCTTCGGCGTGACGAGGGGCGAAGGTTCAATAGCCAGCGCAGAATGGATTGCCATATTGATCCCAGACGACGCGGGCGCAGCGCGGCGGCGGCGGCGGCGGCGGATAATAGCCGGCAGGCGGCGGCGGGGGGTTGGGCGGACGGGTGTTGGCGCCGACGATCGCGCCCGTCGCCGCGCCGAGCACGCCGCCAAGGACGGCCGAGCCGACGTTGCGTCCGGCGAGGCCGCCGATGGCCGCGCCGGCGGCGCCGCCAAGGCCCGCGCCGCTGAGGGCGCGCTGCTCCGGCGAATAGCCGCAGCCGGCGAGCGAAAGGGCGGCGCTCGCCGCGGCGACGATGACGATCAGCTTCATGACGAGATCCCCCTGCGTGGAAAAGTGGCGGCGTCACTCTCCCGACGCGGCGGCGAGGGTCAAGATATTTGGCTGATATTTAAGGTTTTGTTGCCGCCGTGCGATTTTTTTGACACAACCCCCGGGCGAGCCCGCCGCGGTTGACGCCGCGGGCTTTGCGCCCTATCTCCGCCCTCGCCAGCCGGCCGGACGGCCGCCGCCTTCGGGCGGAGGAAAGTCCGGGCTCCACAGAGGAACGGCGCCGGATAACGTCCGGCGGGGGAAACCCCAGGGAAAGCGCCACAGAAAGCAGACCGCCGTCCGGCGCGCCGGGCGGCAAGGGTGAAAGGGTGCGGCAAGAGCGCACCGCGTCCATGGCGACATGGGCGGCATGGCAAGCCCCGCCGGGAGCAAGACCGAATAGGGGCGACAGGGGACGTGTCCCGGATCTTCTCTGGATCGTCGCCCGGGTTGGTTGCTAGAGGCGGCCGGAAACGGCCGTCCCAGAGGAATGGCCGTCGCGCGCCGCAGCGATGCGGCGCCTTACAGAACCCGGCTTACAGGCCGGCTGGCGCCTTCGGCTTCAGGGCCGCCCGGCTTCGCGCCGGGCGGCTTTTTGTCGTTTTCAGGCCCGCGCCCAGGCCCGCCCTCAGTGGCCGAGCCGGCCCGAGGCGTGGGCGAGCAGCGTGTAGACCATGCCCGTCTCGGAGGCGAGATAGGCCCGGACCGCGCCTTCGTCGGCCCCGTCGCGCTCGAGCTCGCCGAGCAGGCGCTCGAACTCCTGCGCATAGCGGTCGACGGTCGCGCGGAACTCCGGATTGAGGCGGTAGCGCCGGCGCACCTCCTCGAAGGTCTGGCGTCCGCGCCCGACATAGAGGCGCTCGAAGCCCGCCGGCTGCTCGCCGCGCCGGCGCCGTTCCCAGGCCTCGGCGAAGGCGTTGCGGTCGATCATGGCGGCGATGTCGAGCGAGATCGCGTCGAGCGGACGCGCCGCCTGGCGCGGCGCCCGCGCGCCGGGCTCCTCATGCGAGGCGCGCGCGAGCAGGTCGGACAGCCATCCGCCGCGCCGGTCGGTCCCGGCCTGCTCCTCGGTTTGGGGCTGGGGCTGCGGAGCCGGGCGGCGGGCCGGCCGCTCGGGCGCGGCCGGGGCGGGCGCCGAGACGTCGAGCGCGCGGCCCGAGCGCCCGACGAGGTCGCTCAGCTCCTTCAGCGCCTTGATCTCGTCGCCGACGATGCGGCGCACGGCGGCGGCCTGCTGCGCGGTCTCCTGCGGCAGCTCGGCGACGCTGACGCGCAGCGCCTCGCGCGTGCGGGCGAGCTCGTCCTGGACGGCGCGGGCCATCTCGCGCAATTCGCCCGAGGCGGTCTGGTAGCGTTCGGCGGTCTGCGCGAAGAACGTCTCAAGCTCGGCGCTGGCGTCCTCGCAGGCGGTGCGCACGGCGAGCGTCGCGCGTTCGCGCTGTTCGGCGACATTGGCGCGCAGCTCCGAGAACTGCCGGTCGACCGAGGTCGCCGCGGTCTCGGCGCTTTCGGTCATGAAGGCGCCAAGGTCGCGCCCGCGCGCCTCGGCCGCGGCGAAAGCCTCCTGCATCAGCGCGGCGAAGGCCTCGGCCGTCGTCTCGAACTGCAGGCGGCGGCGGTCGAGCGCCTCGACCAGCGCGTCGAGCGACGCGCCGCGCTCGTCGAGCGAGCGGTCGAGCGCGCCCTGCGAGCGGGCGAGCTCGACCGCCGAGGCGGCGATGCGCTCCTGATGCGCGGCGAGCGCCTCGGCGAGCCCGCCCGCCTCGCGCACCGTGACGCCGGCCGATTCGGCGAGCCGCGCGGTCTCGCCCGAGACCGCGGCGAGCGTCGCCTTGAGCTCGCCCATGCGCTGCGCGAGCTGCGCGTCGACGGCGGCCAGCCCGGCGTTCGCCGCGCCGATCTCGTCGGAAAGCGCGCCGGCGCCTTCGCCGAGCCGGTCGAGCAGGGTCCGCATCTGCGTTCCCAGCCGGTCGTTGGCCTCGACGAGCGCGCCGAGCGCGCCCGAC
>NZ_JBGAHM010000066.1:0-4504 GCF_044226135.1 Methylocella sp.
TAGCGCGGCTCCGGCATCTGGTCGTAGACCTTGCGCAGGGCGGGCGCCATCTTGTTGGTGAGCGTGCCGGCGACGATCATCACGTCGGACTGGCGCGGCGAGCCGCGCGGCGCGAAGCCGAACCGCTCGACGTCGTAGCGCGGCATGGAGGCCTGCATCATCTCGACCGCGCAGCAGGCGAGGCCGAAGGTCATCCACATCAGCGAGCCGGTGCGCGCCCAGTTGATGAGCTCGTCGGTCGAAGTGACGATGAAGCCCTTGTCGGCGAGCTTGTCGTTGATCGACCGGAAATAGAGATCCTCGGGACGCGCCGGCCGGTCGGACGCCGGATCGATCGCGACGGGCGGATTCAGTCCCATTCCAGCGCCCCCTTCTTCCACTCATAGACGAAGCCGACCGTGAGCACGCCGAGGAAGACCATCATCGACCAGAAGCCGAGCGGCCCGACCTGATGGAAGGCGACCGCCCATGGGAACAGAAAGGCGACTTCGAGATCGAACACGATGAACAGCAGCGACACGAGGTAGAACCGCACGTCGAACTGCATCCGCGCGTCGTCGAAGGCGTTGAAGCCGCATTCATAGGCCGAGAGCTTTTCGCTATCCGGCGCCTTGAAGGCGAGCAGGAAGGGCGCGACGAGCAGCGCGCCCGAGATCACGGCGGCGACGGCCATGAACACGACGAGCGGCAGATATTGATCGAGAAGGCTCGGCATTCGAAAGCTCTCGGACGAAGCTTCGGGACGCTCTTGCGAGCCGCCGCTGGGGCGGGCGGCGCAGGGAGAAAGGCTTCCGTCACGCCGTCGAGCGATGCGTAGCCCAGCAGCCTTCGCAGCGCAAGATGATGTTTGAAAGACTTCTAAATCAAAATCCGTCATGGCGCCGTCCGCGCTGGACGCGGTCCGGCAGGCTACGCAATCAGTGGGATGACGAAGCGGGACGCTGGTTCGCGCGGCGCCGCGCCGCAGCCGGCCGCGGGCGAAAGTCTGGCGACGGGGAAAGACCGGCGACGAGGACAGGCCAGCGATGGGAAAGGGCCGGAAATGGCGAGAGAGACGGGACTTGAACCCGCGACCTCCGGCGTGACAGGCCGGCGCTCTAACCAACTGAGCTACTCCCCCGCGGACCGTCGCGCCGTGGCGCTGCGAACCGGAGAGCAGCCGGATAGGGCATTTGGCCCCGGTAAGTCAAGCGCCGAAGCGTCGCCTTCTGGCTTCGCGCCCGAAAATTCTGCGCGGCGCCCGGGCCGTCAGGCGAGCCAGGCCGGAATTTCGGCGCAAAATCCGGCGCCGGCCGCCGGACGCAGGCCAGGGCCGGTAAACGACGGAGCGGCGAGTGACAGCGCAGGGAGGGAACGCAGGAAGGCGCAGCGCGGCGCAGGGCTGCGGCGCTGGTGGGCGGTGACGGGCTCGAACCGCCGACCCTCTCGGTGTAAACGAGACGCTCTACCAACTGAGCTAACCGCCCGGCGCCGCGAAGGCGCGGCGCGGGCCTCGGATCGCACAGCTTTCCGCCGCGGTCAACGCGGGCCGGCCGCGGGCCGCGCCGGCTTCGCGGCGGAAAAAAGGCCGCGGGAGCGCCGCGGCCCTGAGCATCGCGCGCCGGGCCGCCGGCCCGACGAATCATTGTCGCGTCAATGCGCCACGGCGCCCGAGGCGTCGTCGTCGGAGGCGAGCCCGCGCGCGGGTTTCAGGTCCTCCTCCCAGACGATCGGCTGCGGCTGGCGCACCAGCGCATGGGCGAGCACCTCGTCCATGCGGGCGACGGGCACGATCTCCAGCGCGTTCTTGACCGAGTTCGGGATGTCGACGAGGTCCTTGGCGTTTTCTTCCGGGATCAGCACCTTCTTGAGGCCGCCGCGCAGCGCCGCGAGCAGCTTCTCCTTCAGGCCGCCGATCGGCAGGATGCGGCCGCGCAGCGTGATCTCGCCGGTCATGGCGATGTCGCGCCGGATCGGGATGCCGGTGATGATCGACACGATCGCGGTGGCCATGGCGACGCCCGCCGACGGCCCGTCCTTGGGCGTCGCGCCCTCGGGCACATGGACATGGATGTCGCGCCGGTCGAACAGCGGCGGCTCGATGCCGAAGTCGACCGCGCGGGAGCGCACATAGGACGCCGCCGCCGAGATCGACTCCTTCATGACGTCGCGCAGATTGCCGGTCACCGTCATGCGGCCCTTGCCGGGCATCATGACGCCTTCGATGGTCAGAAGCTCGCCGCCGACCTCGGTCCAGGCGAGGCCGGTGACGACGCCGACCTGGTCTTCGGATTCGGCCTCGCCGAAACGGTAGCGCGGCACGCCGAGGAAGTCCGGCACGGTGTCGGCCGTGACGCTCACCGACTTGACGTCGCTCGTCAGGATCTGCTTGACCGCCTTGCGCGCGAGCTTGGAGATCTCGCGCTCGAGGTTGCGCACGCCGGCCTCCCGCGTGTAGCGGCGGATGGCCATGATGAGCCCTGCGTCGTCGATGCTCCATTCCTTGGGCGCGAGGCCATGCTTCTTGAGCGCCGCCGGGATCAGGTGGCGGCGGGCGATCTCGACCTTCTCGTCCTCGGTGTAGCCGGCGATGCGGATGATCTCCATGCGGTCCATCAGCGGCGCCGGGATGTTCAGCGTATTGGCGGTGGTGACGAACATCACGTTCGAAAGGTCATAGTCGACCTCGAGGTAATGGTCGTTGAAGCTCTGGTTCTGCTCGGGGTCGAGCACCTCGAGCAGCGCCGACGACGGGTCGCCGCGGAAGTCCATGCCCATCTTGTCGATCTCGTCGAGCAGGAACAGCGGGTTCGAGCTCTTCGCCTTGCGCATCGACTGGATGATCTTGCCGGGCATCGAGCCGATATAGGTGCGCCTGTGGCCGCGGATCTCGGCCTCGTCGCGCACGCCGCCGAGCGACATGCGCACGAATTCGCGCCCCGTCGCCTTGGCGATCGAGCGGCCGAGCGAGGTCTTGCCGACGCCGGGCGGGCCGACGAGGCAGAGGATCGGCCCGGCGAGCTTGTTGGCGCGCGTCTGCACGGCGAGATATTCGAGGATGCGCTCCTTGACCTTTTCGAGGCCGAAATGCTCGGCGTCGAGCAGCTCTTCGGCGACGACAAGGTCCTTCTTGACCTTGGAGCGCTTGTTCCACGGGATCGACAGCAGCCAGTCGAGATAGTTGCGCACCACCGTCGCCTCGGCCGACATCGGCGACATCTGGCGCAGCTTCTTGAGCTCGGCCTGGGCCTTGTCGCGCGCCTCCTTGGAGAGCTTGGTGGCCTTGATCCGCTCGTCGAGCTCGGCGAGGTCGTCCTTGCCGTCCTCGTCGCCGAGCTCCTTCTGGATCGCCTTCATCTGCTCGTTGAGGTAGTACTCGCGCTGCGTCTTCTCCATCTGGCGCTTGACGCGCGTGCGGATGCGCTTCTCGACCTGCAGCACCGAGATCTCGCTCTCCATGAGCGCGAGGCATTTCTCGAGGCGCTTCGCCACCGAAGAGGTCTCGAGCACCGTCTGCTTGTCGGCGATCTTGACGGCGAGATGCGAGGCGATGGTGTCGGCGAGCTTGGCGTAGTCCTCGATCTGGGTGACCGCGGCCGCGACCTCGGGCGAGATCTTCTTGTTGAGCTTGACGTAGCCCTCGAACTCCGAGACCACCGAACGGGCGAGCGCCTCGACCTCGACCTTGTCGAGCGGGTCGTCGGCGATCACCTCGGCGTCGGCCTCATAATAGTCGTCGGTGCGGGTGTAGCCCTGAACCCGCGCGCGCACCTGGCCCTCGACCAGCACCTTGACCGTGCCGTCGGGCAGCTTCAGGAGCTGCAGCACGGAGGCGAGCGTGCCGGTCGAGAAGATCGCCTTGGGCGCAGGATCGTCGTCCGAGGCGTTCATCTGCGTGGCGAGCAGGATCAGGCTGTCGGTCTTCATCACCTCTTCGAGGGCGCGAATGGATTTTTCGCGGCCGACGAACAGCGGCACGATCATGTGCGGGAAGACGACGATGTCGCGCAGGGGGAGAACGGGATAGCTCTCGACCGCTCCGGGGGGTGCAGGCTCGCGCTTCTGGGTCATAATGGTTCCTAACTCGAAACGCGCTCGGCGGGGAGGAGGCGGACCCGCTCGGGGGGCGCCGATGGTTTCGGCCTGACGGCGTGCGGCTCTGATTGAGTTGACAGAGGTTCAGATGTCAGATGGAGGCCGCCGGGGAGCGCCGCAAGCGCCCCGACGCGGAGTTGACGGCGGCGGGGAGAGGCCCCCGCCGCGCGCCTCAGGCGCTGGCGCCGGTCTTCTCGTTGCGCTCGGCGTAGATGTAGAGCGGGCGCGACTTGCCCTCGACGACGTCGGGGCCGATCACCACCTGCTCGACGGCGTCGAGGCCCGGCAGGTCGAACATGGTGTCGAGCAGGATGCCCTCCATGATCGAGCGCAGGCCGCGCGCGCCGGTGCGCCGCTCGATCGCCTTCTTGGCGACAACGTTCAGCGCCTCCTCCTGGAAGGTGAGCTCGGTGTTCTCCATCTCGAACAG
>NZ_JBGAHM010000033.1:0-38842 GCF_044226135.1 Methylocella sp.
CGCCGCCGCCCAGGCCTGCGGCGCGCAGGCGACGGGATAGGCGGTGGGGCCGCGATGCGGCTTGCGGCTGAAGCCGCAGAAAAGCTCCGGCAGGCGCCGCAGGTCCTGATGCGTCCCGGCATCGAATATGGCGGAGAACACCTGCGCCGCCTCGCGCCCCAGCGCGTAGCGCGTAAAGCCAAGCGCGATCAGCGCGTTGTCATGCGGCCAGATCGATCCGTTATGGTAGGAGATCGGATTGTAGCGCGCCTCCGAGCTCGCCACGGTGCGCACGCCCCAGCCGCTGAAGAAGCTGCGCCCGAGCAGCGTGCGCGCCACGGTTTTCGCGCGCTCGGGCGAAGCGACGCCCGCGAAAAGCGCATGTCCGGCGTTGGAGGCGCGCACGCGGCAGGGCTTTTTTCGCCCGTCGAGCGCCAGCGCGTAAAGTCCCAGGTCCTCCTGCCAGAAGGCGTCCTCGAAGGCGTCGCGCAGCCGCGCAGCCTGCGCTTCGAGCCGCTCGGCGGCGCGGTCCTCGCCCAACAGCCGCGCGAGCCGCGCCGCATGCGTTTTGGCGCTAAAGACATAGGCTTGCGCCTCGCAGAGCGCGATCGGCCCTTCGGCCAGTTCGCCGTCGGCGTGGAAGATCGAATCATGCGAATCCTTCCAGCCCTGGTTGGAAAGGCCGTTCTCGGTTTCGCGCCAGTATTCGACGAAGCCGTCTCCGTCGCGATCGCCGAATTCGTCGATCCAGGTCAAGGCGGCGAGAAGGTTCGGCCAGATCTGGCGGATGAAGGCGAGGTCGCCGGTGCGCTCATGATACATGCCGGCCAGCATGAGATAGAGCGGCGTCGCGTCGACCGCGCCGTAATAGAGGCGAAACGGCACCTCGCCGAGGCGCGCCATCTCGCCGGCGCGGGTCTCGTGCAGGATCTTGCCGGGCTGGGCGTCGGCCTCCGGATTGAAATCCTCGGCCTGGGTGGCGCTGAGGTAGGACAGCACGCCGCGCGCGACCGCCGGATCGACCCACAGCAGCATCATCGCCGTGATCAGCCCGTCACGGCCGAAGGGCGTCGAATACCAGGGAATGCCGGCGTAGGGATAAAGCCCGTGCGGCGTGCGCGACATCAACATGTACAGATCGGAGGTCGAGCGCTGGCACATTTCATTGAACAGGTCGTTCGACGATTCGACGGTCGCGATCGCCGCCGTCTTGGCGCGGATCGCGCGCCTGCGGTCGCGGAAGGCCAGCGAGAACTGCGTGACCTTCGGCGTTTCATCCTCGCCGCAGCCCACCGTGACGAACATCGAGCTGCGCTCATGGGGACCGAGCCGCAGCGCGAAGGACGCGCGTTCATGGTCGGCCGCGACCGGCGCGGGAAAGAAGCGCAGCAGCGTTTCGCGCCTTACGCCGTCGAGCCCTTCATAAACGAAGGAGACGTCGCCGCCGGCGCGCCTGTGCGTGAGCCGCCCGCGTTTTTCGCGCCGCGCGCCGCGCGCCTCGAACAGGTCGCGGAAATCTGCGCCATAGCGAAGGTCGACGCGGAACTGGCGGCGCGCGCCGTCAAAATTGCGAAAGCCGATGCGCTCGTAAAGCGCGCCCTGCCAGATGAATTTCGCGCGCTCGATGAAGATGCTGTCGCGCGGCAGCACGATCGCGCCGTCACAGGCGACGTCCGGATTGGCGAGGTCGACGGAGAGGGCGACATTGTCGTCCTGCACCACCGAACTCAGGAGCAGGGGGCGCATGCCCTCGATCGACAGTTCGAGCCGCGACAGATAGCGCGTGTCGCGGAAATAGAGCCCTTCAGCCGTCTGGGCCGCGTCGCCGACGTCGCCGAATTCGTCGAAGACGGCAAAAGCGTCGCCATGCTTCAGGCTGCGCAGCTCGCTCTGCACCAGCGAGGCCGCGGATTCGATGTAATGCTCCGGAAGGTCGATCGCCGTCTCGGCGACGCCGTCGACGACGCGCGCATGTTCGGTCAATGTTTCCGCCTCCTCTGTGAGCGCACGGGCCGCCCCTGAACCGGCCGAAACACATGCGCCGGACCGCGGCGTCAGACCGCGGACGAAAGATCAGGGGTGAGACGCCAGCCGTCCGTTGCGGGCGGGCTCGTTCACGCCGTCGCGCGGCCAGACGACGCAGGGGCCGCTCGCCTCGAGCGGCGCTTGCGGCGCTGGGTCGAGAGTCTCGCGCGCGGCGCCGGCCGGCCTTCGCGCCAGAACGGCGCGGCGCCCAAGCAGCCTGCGATAGGCGCGCACATAGGCTTTCGCCATCTTCTCGGCGGTGAAGCGCCGCTCGAATTCGGCGCGCACGCCGGCGCGGCTCATATTCGAGACGGTTTGCACGGCGTCGACCGCCTCGTCGAGCGAGGAGACGACGACGCCGGTCACGCCGTCGGTCATGACCTCGGGCACCGAGCCGCCGCGCCAGGCGACGACCGGCGTCCCGGCCGACATCGCCTCGATCATGACGAGCCCGAACGGCTCCGGCCAGTCGATCGGAAACAGGAGCGCGCGCGCGTTTCCAAGGAAGCCGCTCTTCTGGCCTTCGTCGATTTCGCCGATGAACTCGATCAGCGGATGGTCGAGCATCGGCTCGATGGTCGACTTGAAATATTTCGTGTCGGCCGCGTCGACCTTGGCCGCGATCTTGAGTTTGACGCCGGCGCGCTTCGCGATCTCGATCGCGCGGTCCGGCCGCTTCTCCGGCGAAATGCGGCCGAGAAAGGCGAGATAGTCGCCGCCCTTCGCGTTGAACGGGCAGACCTCGCGCGGCAGGCCGTGGCCGATGTTGGCGAGCCAGTTGACGCTCTTTGGCATGGGCTTGCGCTGCGCCCTGGAGATCGAGACGAGCGGCATCTCGGGATAGGCTTCATAGAGCGGAATGGCGTCAGGAAGATCGAGCCGCCCGTGCAGCGTCGTCAGGCATTTGTCGGCGATGTCCTGAAACAGCGCGTTGGGCAGGAGATCGACATGGAAATGGATGACGTCGAAATCGTCGGCGCGGCGGCGCACCTCGCGCAGCATGGAGAGAGTGCTGCCCACATGGTCGCGGATGCCGGCAAGGCGCAGGCTGCGCGGCGCGCAGGCGACGAGTTCGGCCGCGGTGCAGGACTCGGCGCTCGCGAACAGGGTCGCCCGATGGCCCTGTCGCGTCAGCTCTTCCGCCAGCCAGGAGACGACCCGCTCGGTGCCGCCATAAAGCTTCGGAGGCACGGCTTCAGCCAGTGGAGCGACGAGCGCGACACGCATCTTGCTTCCTTTCGGTCGGATATGCGGCGCAAATGCTGCGGCCGCGCAGAAGTTCCGTCCACGCCCACGCGCGGCGAGTCCGCTCAGTGGACGCGCGCCCGGCGGACGCTTGCCCGGCGGACGCTTGCTCAACGGAAAATCGCGGCCTTCGCACGGCGCCGCCGAAGCGTGCGGCGCCGGCTCCGCGCGCGCCGCCGACATGCGGCGCCGCGAGCGCTTTCATATTATTTTCATAATATTCATGAGCCCTGCGCGGCGTTCAGGCGTCGGCGAAGAATTTTTCCTCCACGATGGCCGAGTTGCACAACAGGCTGATGCGCCGCTTCAGCGCCGCGCGGCGGTCGTTGGAGACATAGACGAGGCGGGCGAGGGAGACGAAGCGCTCGTCGAAGCGTCCGCCCTTCTCGCAGGCGCGCAGCGCGTCCTCGACGTCCCACAAAATCTCGTTCGCCCGCCGGAGCTCGCGCTCGAGCGCGCAAAACTCCTCGCCGCGCCAGCCGCGCGCGTCGCGCAGCTGGCGCAACAGGGCGAGCTCATAGCGGATGTTGCGCAGCTTCTCGGCCTCGCCGACGCGCCGCTCCTTGATTTCAAGGATGGTGATCTTGTCGATCAGCTCGCCCACGGCCGCCGGGATGCGGACAAGCTCGGGCCCGCCGCCGGAGGCCGCGCCCACGGACGCCCCGCCCCCCGCCGCCGCCATGATCGCCGCGCCTCCATGCGCCGCGTCGTCGCCGGGCGGACGCAGCTTCGCCGCGACGAGCGGCGCGACGGCCTGCGCGACGCGCGCGAACACCGGCGCCCAGTCGTCGCGCACGGTCTGGCGAAAGAGGCGCATGGACGGATACCAGGGCGAATCCTCGCGCTCGAGAAGCCAGCGCCAGTCCGCCGCCTGCCGCAGCGCGAGAAACGTCGGCCGCCCCAGAGCGCCGGCGAGATGGGCGACCGCCGTGTCCGAGGTGACGATGAGATCGCAATGCGCCATGACCGCGGCGCAGTCGAGGAAAGCGTCGGGGCCCGCGTCATAGGACGCGCCGAGCCCCTCGACCAGCATGGAGCCGTCGGCGCCCGTGACGTCGACGCCGTCGCCGCGCATCAGCGAAATCAGCCGCACGCCGGCGATCGCCTTGAGCGGCGCGAGCGCTTCGGGGGCAAATCCGCGCTTGAGATTGATCGCGGCGGAGCCGCGCCAGCAGACGCCGATGCGAAACCCGTCGTCGCCGAGCGTCTTCGCCCAGGCCGCGCAGGCCTCGGGGTCGGCGACGAGATAGGGGGTCGCGGCGGGAACGGCGCCAAGCTCCGTCGCGAAGCCGCGCGGCAGGCTCATCAGCGGGCAGGAGAAATCATAGGGGCCCGACGCCTGCGTCGCCTCGACGAAGCGCAGGCCGCCGCCAAGGCTGCGCAGCATCCGGCGCATCGACGCGCGGCAGATCAGGTCGACCCGCGCGCCGCGACGCTCCAGCATGGGGAGATAGCGGCAGAACTGGATGAGGTCGCCGAGCCCCTGCTCGTCATGCACGAGGATCGACTTGCCGGCGAGCTCCTCGCCGTTCCATTGCGGCGCGGCGCAGACGATCGGGCGCGCCGGCGCGTTGGAGCGGCTCCAGCGGCTCTCGAAATCCTCAAAACCTTCGCGCAGCCGGCCCTTCAGCAACAGGGCCCCAGCCCTGTTGTTGCGCGCGTCGGCGAAATGGGGACGGCTTTCGAGAGCCCGGTCGAAACAGGCGAGCGCGGCGTCGACCTCGCCCCGCTCCTTGAGCGCCACGCCAAGGCTCGACAAGGCCTCCGGATAATCTGGACGCAGCCGCAGCGCTTCATGATAGGAGGCGATCGCCTCGTCGAGCCGGTCGAGCTCCTGCAGCGCGTTGCCGCGGTTGAGCCAGGCGTCCGGCGCCTCCGGCCGCACGGCGATCGCGGCCTCGAGCGCGCCCAGCGCCTCGTCGGGACGGCCAAGGCGGCGCAGCGCCTCGCCGCGCAGGCCCTGCGCCTGGGGGTGACGCGGATCCTGCTTCAGCGCCTCCTCGCAGCAGCGCAGGGCCTGGTCGAGCCGGCCCCAGCGCAGGCAGATGTTGGCGCGGTTGACGAGCGCCGGCACGAACGCCGGGCGGATCCTGAGCGCTTCGGCGTAGGCCGAGAACGCCTCGTCGAGCCGGCCGAGCTCGTGCAGGATGTTGCCGCGGTTGCAGAGCGCCTCGCAATAGCGCGGGTCGAGCGCCAGCGCCGCGTCATAGGCGACGAGCGCGGCGGCGGGGCGCCCGAGCCCCTGCAGCGCGATGCCCCGGTTGAAATGCGCCTGCGGATAGCCGTTCGGCCGGCGCGCCGCGCGATCGTAGCAGGCGAGCGCCTCCTCGAGCCGGCCGAGCCTTTGCAGGACGTTGCCGCGATTGAGCTCGGTCTCCGGGTCCGGCGGGCCAAAGCCCGCCGCGGCCTCATAGGCCGAAAGCGCCTCGGCGAACCGGCCGAGCTTCTGCAGCGTCGAGCCCTTGTTGAAGAAGGCGCCGGCATCGTCGGGACGCAGCGCGAGAACGGCTTCGAAACAGGCGAGCGCCTCGTCGAGCCGGCCGAAACGTTCGAGCAGCGCGCCGCGGTTGGTCAGCGCCTCGCAATGGCCGGGCCGCAGCCGCAGGGCGTCGTCATAGGCCGCAAGCGCCTCCTTCATGCGGCCGAGGCTCTGCAGAATGACGCCGATCGAGAAGCGCGCGTCGGCGTCTTCGGGATCGAGACGGGCGAGGTCGTCGAAAGCGTCGAGCGCCTCTTCGGGCTGGCCGAGCCGCTGCAGCACCAGCGCCCGCGCCGACAGCGCCTCGAGATGATCGGGCTTCAGGGCCAGCGCGCGGTCGAACCATGAGAGCGCCTCGCGCGGGTCCGAGGCGTTGAAATGAATCAGGCCGAAGGCGTAGCAGGCGAGTTCGTCGCGCCGGGCGAGATCGGCGCAGCTTTCGAGTTCGGCCGCGGCCTGCGCGGCTTCGCCCGCCTCGAGCAGGGCGAGCGCCCTCGCGATCGCGACCTGAAGCGGCGACTCGCCGCGACCCTCCGCGCCATTGGCCGGCGCCTGCTCAAATTTCGACACGCTCGATGGTCTCGCTCGCAGGGCCGGTTCGCCCGGCCGGCGGAGCCCGAAGGCCTGACGTGGCGGCGCTCGAACCCGCCACAATCAGAAATCCGCAAGCTTTCGCCAGGCTGACGACGCCGAAGACGCCATGCGCATGGCTCGAACGGAACCATCCGCGCCGGCGGGCGTTGTGGCGAAATCGCGCCGCAATCGACGGGACCGCCTTGAACATCGACCAGGATTTTCGCGTCCTCGTGGTCGAGGACGAAGCCCTGATCAGCATGCTGATCGAGGACATGTTGTCAGACATCGGCTGCAGGAACGTCGACGTCGCGCCCTCCGTCGAAGCGGCGCTCGCGGCGCTCGAAAAGGCTGAGCCGCATTTTGCGATGCTCGACGTCAACCTCAACGGAAAGCGCAGCTTCCCCGTGGCCGACGCGCTGGCGTCGCGCGAGATTCCCTTTATTTTCCTGTCGGGCTATGGAGCGCAGGGACTCGACCAGCCCTATCGCGACGCAAAAGTCCTGCAGAAGCCGTTCCAGCTCGCCGAGCTCGAAACCTGCCTCGAGGACGCGCTCGGATAGGCGGACCGCCCTTCCCGCCGATGGCTGCTTGCGCCGCGCCGCCGGCGCCGGCATTGTTCGATCATGACGAGCCCCCTCGACAGTCCGGACTCCTCGCGCCAGGGCGGCCTCGCGCGGCTCAACGAGCGCTCGCGCGACATTTTCCGGCATATCGTCGATTCCTATCTCGCGAGCGGCGAGGCGGTCGGCTCGCGCCAGGTCTCGCGCCTGCTGCCGACGCCGCTGTCGCCCGCCTCCGTGCGCAACGTGATGCAGGACCTCGAGGAGATCGGCCTCATCTATGCGCCCCACACCAGCGCCGGCCGGCTGCCGACCGAGCTTGGCCTGCGCTTCTTCGTCGACGCCATGCTGGAGCTTGGCGACGTCGGCCCCGACGAGCGCGAGCAGATCGAGGCGCAGGTGCGCGCGCGGCCCCATGACGGCTCGCTCGAATCGGCGCTCGGCGACGCGATGAGCCTGCTCTCCGGCCTCACGCGCGGCGCAGGCGTCGTCGCCACCATGAAGGAGGATCTGCGGCTGAAGCAGATCGAGTTCGTGCGCATCGAGCCCGAACGCGCGCTCGCCGTGCTGGTCGCCGAAGACGGCTCGGTCGAGAACCGCATCCTGCGCATCCCGTCGCTGCTGCCGACCTCCGCCCTGATCGAGGCCGGCAATTTTCTCAACGCCCGCATCAAGGGCCGCACCCTGCCCGACGTCAGGTTCGAGATCGAGGCTTCGCATGCGGCGGCCGAGCAGGAGCTCGGCGAGCTCACCGCCCGCCTGATCGACGCCGGGCTCGCGAGCTGGGCCGACAGCGCCGGCGGCGGGCCGCAGCTCATCGTGCGCGGCCAGGCCAATCTTTTGCAGGACCTCACCGCGATCGAGGACCTCGAGCGCATCCGCCTGCTGTTCGCCGATCTCGAAACCAAGAAGGACGTGATCGACCTTCTGAGCCGCGCCGAAGGCGGCGAGGGGGTCCGCATCTTCATCGGCTCGGAGAACAAGCTGTTCTCGCTCTCCGGCTCCTCGATGATCGCCGCGCCCTTCCATGACGAGCGTCAGCGCATCGTCGGCGTGCTCGGCGTGATCGGCCCGACGCGGCTCAATTACGCGCGCATCGTGCCGATGGTCGACTACACCTCCAAGGTGGTGTCGCGCATGCTGCAGGGGCGGTGAGGCGCTTCACCCGGCCCCTTTGCCGCCCTTCGCCTCTTTAACGTCCTTCGCCTCTCTGGCGTCCTTTTCGGGCCGGTCGCGCCGGCCGAGCAGCGCGTTGCGGATTTTGCGCAGCTCCTTGCGCAGCGGCTTCGCCTCCTCGGCGGTGCGGCCCATGGCGCGCAGCAGCTCGGCGGGAATGGGCTTTGCGGCGCGGCGGACCTCGCGCCCCCTGTCGGTCAGGCGCACGCGCACCTGCCGCTCGTCCTTCGGGTCGCGCGCGCGGATGACGAGGCCCGCCGCCTCAAGCCGTTTCAACAGCGGCGTGAGCGTGCCCGAATCGAGAAACACGCGCTCGCCGATCGCCTTCACCGGCACGTCGTCCTGCTCCCACAGCACGAGCATGACGAGATATTGCGGATAGGTGAGGCCGAGCGGCGCCAGCAGCGTCGCATAGGCCCTGTTGACGGCGTGCAGCGTCGAATAGAGGGCGAAGCAGATCTGCTGGTCTATCCGGGCCGAGTCCTCGTCCGCCACGCCGCGCTCCTTGCCTCGATGGTCGCCCGATGTTAGCCGATCGGCCCGACGAGGGCCAAGCCGGTCGGGCGGCTTTCGCGGCGCCGTCCAGAAGAAAGCGGCGGCCGCGACGATTCAAAGGAGCTCGAATGACGCGCGCGCGCAGTTTCGGAGCGGCGATTGTCGCAGGGGTTTTCGCAGCCGCCCTCGCGCTCGCCGCCTCGGCGCCGGCGCGCGCCGAGGCCGACGGGCCGGATTTCTATCGCGTCGTCGGCCTGCGGCCCGGCGAATCGCTTTCCCTGCGCGACGCGCCGTCGGCGCAGGGGCGAACGATCGCCCATGTTCCGGCGGGCGCGCGCGTGCGCAACCTCGGCCGCACGCGCGGCGGCCTGAGCTTCGCCGAATGGGAGCGGGCGAGCCAGGCGCGACGGGCGGCGGCGCGGCGGACGACATGGCGGCTCGTCGAGCATCGCCGCGTCGCCGGCTGGGCGCGCGCGATCCATCTCGCCGAATAGGCTCAGCCCGTTTCGCGCAATTTCTTCAGCCGGTAGAGCGCTTCGAGCGCGGCTTTGGGCGAAAGCTCGTCAGGGTCGAGCGCGTCGAGCGCGTCGAGGGCCGGATCGACCGGCGCGGGGCCCGCCTCATAAGGGCGCCCCGCCTCCGCCGCGATCAGAACCGGCGCGGCCGAAAACAGCGGCAGGTCGGCGACGAGCCGGTCGGCGCGGCTCATCCGGTCCTGCGCCTCGAATTCGGCGAGCAGCAGCTTCGCCCGCGCCGTGACCGAGGCCGGCAGGCCGGCGAGCCGGCCGACCTGCACGCCATAGGACTGGTCGGCCGCGCCTTTCTGGATCTCGTGCAGGAAGGCCACCTCGCCGTTCCACTCGGCGACCCGCACGGCGAGGTTTTCGACCCGCTCAAGGCTGCCGGCGAGCCGCGTCAGCTCGTGGAAATGGGTGGCGAACAGGGCGCGCGAACGGTTCTCGCCATGAAGATGCTCGAGCGCCGCCCAGGCGATGGCGAGCCCGTCGAAGGTCGCCGTGCCGCGCCCGATCTCGTCGAGAATCACGAGCGAGCGCTCGCGCGCGCAGTTCAGGATCGCCGCCGTCTCGACCATCTCGACCATGAAGGTCGAGCGCCCGCGCGCGAGGTCGTCGGAGGCGCCGACGCGCGAGAACAGGCGGTCGACGACGCCGATCTCGGCGCGGCGCGCCGGAACGTAGGAGCCCATCTGGGCCATCACGGCGATCAGCGCGCACTGGCGCAGATAGGTCGATTTGCCGGCCATGTTCGGGCCGGTGACGACGGCGAGCCGCCCGCCCTTCCCCGCCTCGCCCGAAAGGTCGCAGTCATTGGCGACGAAAGGCGCGCCGGCCCGCGCCAGCGCCGCCTCGACCACCGGATGGCGCCCGGCCTCGATGCGAAGCTTCAGGGACCGGTCGACCGCGGGCCGCGCCCAGCCGCGGTCCGCCGCCTTTTCGGCGAGCGCCGCCGCGACGTCGACGACGGCGAGCGCGCCGGCGGCGGCCTGCGCCGCGTCCTTTCCGGAAAGCAGAAGCGCCGCGAGCTCGCCGAAAATCGCCTCCTCGCGCGCGCGCGCGGCGTCGGCCGCGCCGGCGATCTTCGCGTCGAGCGCGGCGAGCTCCCCGGTCGAGAAGCGCATGGCGTCGGCCATGGTCTGGCGATGGATGAAGGTGGCGTCGAAGGGCGGCCGCAGCAGCTTTTCGCCCTGCGCGCGCGGCGCCTCGAGAAAATAGCCGAGGAAATTGTTATGGCGCAGCCTGAGCTGGCGCGTGCCGGCGAGCTCGCCATAGCGCGCCTGCAGCGCGGCCACGATCTTGCGCGTGTCGTCGCGCAGCGCCCGCGCCTCGTCGAGCGCCGCGTCGAAGCCCGCCCGCACGAAGCCGCCGTCACGGCGGTTCAGGGGCAAATCGTCGCCAAGCGCCGCGGCGAGCCGCGCGACCGGCGCGGGATCGAGCGCGGCCATGGCGGCGGCGGCTTCGGCGAGTTCGTCCGGCGGGTCGTTCGCGGCGAGGGTTTCTCCGAGCGCCTTCGCCGCGGCGAGCCCGTCGCGCAGCGCCGCGAGGTCGCGCGGGCCGCCCCGATCGAGCGCGAGCCGGGCGATCGCGCGGGCCGGATCGGGCGCGGCCTTGAGCGCGGCCCTGACGCCGGCGCGCAGCTTCGCCGCGTCAAGGAAAAAGCCGACCGCGTCGTGGCGCCGCGCGATCGCCTGCGGGTCGACGAGCGGCGCGGCGAGGCGCTCGGCGAGGAGCCTGCCGCCCGCCGCCGTGACCGTGGCGTCCAGGGCTTCGAGCAGCGAGCCTTCGCGCGCGCCAGACTGGGCCCGCACGAGTTCGAGGCTCGCCCGGGTCGCGGCGTCGATCTCCATATGGGCGCCGCGCGCGACGCGCGCCGGCAGCGCGAGCGCGGGCCTGGCGTCGAACTGGGTGCGCTCGACATAGAGCAGCGCGCAGGCGGCGGCGGCGACTTCGGCCGGCGTCAGCGCGCCGAGGCCGTCGAGCGTCGCAAGGCCATACCAGCCGCAGAGGCGGCGCGCCGCGCCGGCGGCGTCGAGCGCGCGGCCGAGCGCGACGAGCGGCGGGGCGGCGCGTTCGGCGAGCGCGCGCAGCGCCGGCCGTCCGGCGAGCGCGTCGGGCAGCACGATCTCGGCCGGATCGAGCCGCGCGATCTCGGCCTCAAGCTCGGCCTCGCCCGTTTCGCCGACCAGAAACTCGCCGGTCGAGATGTCGAGCGCGGCGTAGCCCAGGACCTCCTCGCCCCTTGCGCCGGGGACCGCCGCGAGCGCGAGCAGCCGGTTGGCGCGGGCGGGATCGAGCAGCGGGTCCTCGGTCAGCGTGCCGGGCGTCACGAGGCGGCGCACCTCGCGCCGCACCACCGATTTGGCGCCGCGCTTCCTGGCCTCGGCCGGGTCCTCGACCTGCGCGCAGACGGCGACGCGAAACCCCTTCGAGATGAGCCGGTGCAGATAGTCCTCGGCGCGCTCGACCGGCACGCCGCACATCGGAATGTCCTCGCCGCGATGCCGGCCGCGCTTGGTCAGGGCGATGCCGAGCGCTTTGGCGGCGATCTCGGCGTCCTCGAAGAACAGCTCGTAGAAATCGCCCATATGGTAGAAGAGCAGCGAGCCGGGATTTTCGGCCTTGATCTCGAGATATTGCGCCATCATCGGCGAGATCTTCGCCGCCTCCGGCGCTTTCCCCGCCGCGCCTGCGCCCGCCGCGCCGGCGCGCGGCGTCGCGCCGTCGTCCCGGTCCGTTTCTTCGTCTGCGACGCGCTTCAGCATGGCGGCAGGCTAGCAAAGACGGCGCAGGCGCGCATCGCCCGCGCGGGTCTCTCCCTGCGTTGTCCGCAGCCAATTCGCGCCGTAGGGCGGCGCGCCCGCCTCAGATCGCGACCTGCTCGCCGAGCTCGACGACACGGTCCGAGGGAATGGAGAAATAATCGGTCGGATTGGCCGACTGGCGGAACAGCGAGATGAACAGCTTGTCCTGCCACATCGGCATGCCGGAGTTCTGCGCCGGCTTGATCTTGCGCCGCCCGACGAAGAACGAGGTGGTCATGATGTCGAACTTGAGCCCGGCCTTGCGCAGGCTCGCCATCGCCGCCGGGATGCGCGGGCTCTCCATGAAGCCGAAATGCAGCACGACGCTGGTGAAGTCGTCGGACAGCTTGACGATCTCGAAGCGCTTTTCGGGCGGCACCCGCGGCGTCTCCTCGGTCTTGACCGACATGAGCAGCACGCGCTCGTGCATGACCTTGTTGTGCTTGAGGTTGTGCATGAAGGCCGAGGGCGCGATCTCGGGCGAGTTGGTGAGGAACACGGCCGTGCCGGCGACGCGCAGCGGCTTCGATTTCTCGAGCATGCGGATCAGGTCCTGCATCGAGATCGAGTCGCGCCGCGTCTTGCGGGCGAGGAGGTCCGTGCCGCGCACCCAGGTCCACATGCAGATCATGGCGCAGGCGGCGAGCAGCAGCGGCACCCAGCCGCCGTCGACCACCTTGACGAGATTGGCCGCAAGGAAGGCGAGGTCGACGACGAGGAAGGCCGAGACGAACAGGACGCTGAGCCACAGCGGCCAGCCCCAGTAGCGCCACACCACGACGAAGGCGAGCAGGGTCGTGACCACCATGGTGCAGGTGACGGCGATGCCATAGGCCGAGGCGAGCGCCGAGGAGCTCTTGAACATCAGCACCAGGATCAGAACCCCGATCAGCAGCAGCCGGTTGACGCGCGGCAGGTAGATCTGGCCCTCCTGCGTCTCGGAGGTGTGCAGCACCAGCATGCGCGGCAGCAGGCCGAGCTGGATCGCCTGCCGCGCCAGCGAGAAGGCGCCGGTGATGACCGCCTGCGAGGCGATCACGGTGGCCATGGTGGCGAGCAGGACGAGCGGCAGCAGCGCCCATGACGGCGCCAGCAGGTAGAAGGGATTCTCGACCGCCTCCGGATGGGAGAGCACCAGCGCGCCCTGGCCGAGATAATTGAGCACCAGCGCCGGCAGCACGAAGACCAGCCAGGCCATCTGGATCGGCAGGCGGCCGAAATGGCCCATGTCGGCGTAGAGCGCCTCGGCGCCGGTCACCGCCAGAAACACCGAGCCCAGCACCACGAAGCCGAGAAAGCCGTGGCCGAACAGGAATTTCAGCCCGCGCAGCGGATCGAAGGCGAGCAGGATGCGCGGCGAATCATGGATGTGCAGCGCGCCGAGCACGGCGAGCGACAGGAAGAACAGGGCCATGATCGGGCCGAAGAACACGGCGACGCGGCCCGAGCCGTGGCTCTGCACCCAGAAGATCGAGATCAGCACGACGATCGCCGTCGGCAGGACGTAGGCGTCGAACGCCGGCGTCACGAGCTGCAGGCCCTCGAGCGCGGACAGCACCGAGATCGCCGGGGTGATGATCGCGTCGCCTGAGAACAGGGCCGCGCCGGCGACGCCGAGAAAGAACACGGGCGCGGCCTTGTGGCCGAGCGCGCGCTGGGCGAGCGCCATCAGCGACAGCGTGCCGCCCTCGCCCTTGTTGTCGGCGTGCATCAGGAACAGCACATATTTGGCGGTGACGGTGAAGAACAGCGCCCAGATCAGCAGCGAGACGGTGCCGATGACGCTTTCGTCCGACACGCCGTCCTTGATGTGGTGCAGCGATTCCTTCAGCGCATAGAGCGGGCTCGTGCCGATGTCGCCGAAAACGACGCCAAGGGAGCCGAGCGCGAGGGCGGCGAAGCTTTCCTTGGCGTGGCCGCCGCTCGCGCCGTGGCCCGCTCCGCCTTGGCCGGCTCCGGCGGGCGAAGGCGAAACGGCGGTAGGACCGGCCGGCGCGGCGTCATGCCCCATTCAACGTTTTCCCTGTCAAAGCGCCGTCGCCGGGCGCCGCCCGCGACCCTATCGCCAAACGCGGCGCCTTCCTAGCGCGTTGCGGCGCGATAAGGCCAAGGCGTGACGCGGCCGCACCAGCTTGGGCCGCGCGGCCTCCGGCCGGCGTTGGCGGCGCCGCTTGCGGGGCGGCGCGCGGCGCGCTAGGGACGCCGCCGCGCCGGCGCGCCCGGCGGCTCCGATCCCCAGCTTCATGCCAGACCTTTCCGCCCCGCTTCCCATCGACGACGCCCTGCCCGCGCTCAAAGCCGCGCTCGCCTCGGGCGCGCGCTGCGTCCTCGCCGCGCCGCCCGGCGCCGGCAAGACGACGCGCGTCCCGCTGGCCCTGCTCGACGAGCCCTGGGCCGCGGGCGGCACAGTCGTGCTGCTCGATCCGCGCCGGCTCGCCGCCCGCGCCGCCGCGGCGCGCAGGGCCGCGGCGCGCGGCGAAAGCGTCGGCGAGACGATCGGGCTGCGCACGCGCGGCGAGACGAAGGTTTCGCGCCGCACGCGCGTCGAGATCGTGACCGAGGGCGTGTTCGCGCGCATGATCCAGTCCGACCCCTCGCTCGAAGGCGTGGCGCTCGTCATGTTCGACGAATTCCACGAGCGCTCGCTCGACGCCGACCTCTCGCTCGCGCTCTGCCTCGACGCCGCCGAAGCGCTGCGCGAGGATCTGCGGCTCATCGTCATGTCGGCGACGCTCGACGTCGCGCGCGTCGCGGCGCTGCTTGGCGGCGCGCCGGCGGTGGTCAGCGAAGGCCGCGCCTTTCCGGTCGAGACGCGCCATCTGCCGCGCCGGCCGCAGGAGCGGGTCGAAGAGGCGACGACGGCCGCGATCCTGCGCGCGCTCGCCGAGGAGACCGGCTCGATCCTCGCCTTCCTGCCGGGCCAGGGCGAAATTCTGCGCGCGGCGGCGCTGCTTGGCGAGAAGGTCCGCGACCCTGAGGTGACGGTCGCGCCGCTTTACGCCGCGCTCGGGCGCGCCGAGCAGGACCGCGCCGTCGCCCCCGCCGCGCGCGGCCGGCGCAAGATCGTGCTCGCGACCTCGATCGCCGAAACCTCGCTCACCATCGAAGGGGTGCGCGTGGTGGTCGACTGCGGCCTGACGCGCGCGCCGCGCTTTGACCCCGGGCGCGGTCTCTCCACGCTCGAAACGGTCCGCGTGTCGCGCGCCGCCGCCGACCAGAGGCGCGGGCGCGCCGGCCGCACGGAGCCCGGCGTCTGCTATCGCCTCTGGGAAGAAGCCGCGACCGGCGCGCTCGCGCCCTTCGCCCCGGCCGAGATCCTCGCCGCCGACCTTTCGGGGCTGACGCTCGACCTCGCCGTCTGGGGCGCGCGCGAGCCCGCCGCGCTCGCCTGGCTCGACCCGCCGCCGGCGCCGGCGGTGAAAGAGGCGCGGGCGCTGTTGCGCGAAATCGGCGCGCTCGACGAAGACGGCGGGCCGACGCCGCTCGGCCGGCGCATGTCGGGCTTCGGCCTGCCGCCGCGGCTCGCGCGCATGATCCTCGCCGCCGCCGGGCGGGACGCCGCCCTCGGCGCGCTCGCCTGCGAGCTCGCCGTCGTGCTGACCGAGCGCGGCCTTGGCGGCGACCACGCCGACCTCTCCCGCCGCCTTGAACGCTGGCGCGCCGACGGATCGCCGCGCGCCGAGGCCGCGCGCCGCCTCGCGCGCGAGGGCGCCGCGCGCGCCGGGCTCGGGGCGCAGGCGCGGCCCGACGTCTCGGGCTGCGGACTCTGTCTCGCCCTCGCCTTCCCCGACCGGATCGCAAAGGCGCGCGGCGCGGGCTCCGCCGGCGAATTTCTGATGGCGAACGGGCGCGCCGCCGCGCTCGACCCCGCCGAGGCGCTCTCGCGCGAGGCGTTCCTGGCCGTGGGCGAGATCGCCGGCCGCGCCGGCGCGGCGCGCCTCCTCGCCGCCGCCGCGCTCGACGACGCCGCGATCGAGGCCGCGGCCGGCGCCGCCGTCGAGACGCGCGACGAGATCGCGGTCGACCCGCAGAGCCTGTCGCTCAGGGCGCGGCGCCGGCGCAGGCTCGGCGCGCTGGTCCTCGCCGAGCGGCCGCTGCCGGTCCCGACCGACGCGGCGGCGGCGCGGCGCCTCGCCGAGGCGATCGCCGCCGACGACGCCGGCTTTTCGCGGCTGCCCTTCACGAAGGCGCTGCGGCAATGGCTGGCGCGCGTCGCCTTCCTGCGCGCGGCGGCGCCTGAGGAGGGCTGGCCCGACCTTTCCGCGGCGGCGCTGCGCGCGGGCGCCGCCGACTGGCTCGCGCCCTTCGTCGAGGGCCGCGCCGGCCTTTCCGCCGTCACGGCGCAGGACCTCGAAGACGCCCTGCGCGCCCGCCTGCCCTGGGATCTCGCGCGCCGGCTCGACGTCGAGGCGCCGGCTTATTTCGAGACGCCGGCCGGCTCGCGCGTCGCGCTCGATTATGAAGGCGAGCGCGGCCCGGTGCTTTCCGTGAAGGTGCAGGAGCTTTACGGGCTGGCCGCCCACCCGAGCCTCGCCGGCGGCCGCGCCCCGCTGACGCTCGAGCTTCTGTCGCCGGCGATGCGGCCGATCCAGAAAACCTCCGACCTGCCGGGCTTCTGGCGCGGCTCCTGGGCGCAGGTCAGGACCGAGATGAAAGGCCGCTATCCGCGCCATCTATGGCCCGAGGACCCGGCCTCGGCGGCGCCGACGACGCGGGCGAAGCCGCGCGGCGCCTAGCCGCGGCCGGGCCAAAAGCAAAGGGCGGCCGACCGGCCGCCCCGGCTTCGTCCCTCAGGGGGCGCGCGTTTCCCGGGCGGGGCTCACGCCCTCGCCGGGGCCTTGCCGCCGCGGCCGACGTCGGCGTAGTCGAAGCCCTTGCGGGCCATGTCGACGGGATCGTAGATGTTGCGCAGGTCGATCATGACCGGGCTCGTCAGCAGGCCCTTGACGCGCTCGAGGTCGAGGGCGCGGAACTCGTCCCATTCCGTCACGATGACGAGGGCGTCGGCGCCCTCGCAGCAGGAATAGGGGTCGTCGCAATAGGTCACGCCGTCGAGCACGAGCTTCGCCTGCTCCATGCCTTCGGGATCGAAGGCCTTGACGACGGCGCCGCCGTCCTGCAGCGCGGTGACGATCGAGATCGCCGGCGAGTCGCGCATGTCGTCGGTGTTGGGCTTGAAGGTGAGACCCAGCATGGCGATGGTCTTGCCGCGCGCCGAGCCGCCGAAGGCCGCGAACACTTTTCGCGCCATCGCCCGCTTGCGCTGGTCGTTGACCGCGCTGACCGTCTCGACGATGCGGATCGGCGAGTCATAGTCCTGCGCGGTCTTGATCAGCGCCTGCGTGTCCTTGGGAAAGCAGGAGCCGCCATAGCCGGGGCCGGCGTGCAGAAACTTGCCGCCGATGCGGTTGTCGAGGCCGATGCCGCGGGCGACGTCCTGGACGTTGGCGCCGACCTTCTCGCAGAGGTCGGCGACCTCGTTGATGAAGGTGATCTTGGTCGCCAGAAAGGCGTTCGCCGCATATTTGGTGAGTTCGGACGTGCGCCGGCTGGTGAACACGAAGGGCGCGCGGTTGAGATAAAGCGGGCGGTAGACCTCGCGCATCACGCCTTCGGCGCGCTCGTCCTCGACGCCGACGACGATGCGGTCCGGCCGCTTGAAGTCGTCGATCGCCGCGCCTTCGCGCAGGAATTCGGGATTCGAGACCACGGCGAAATCGGCCTCGGGGCGCGCCTCGCGGATGACGCGCTCGACCTCGTCGCCGGTGCCGACCGGCACGGTCGACTTGGTGACGACGACGGTGAAGCCGTTGAGCCCGGCCGCGATGTCGCGCGCCGCCTGGAACACATAAGTGAGGTCGGCGTGGCCGTCGCCGCGCCGCGAGGGCGTGCCGACGGCGATGAACACGGCGTCGGCCTTGCCGACGGCGCCGACGAGGTCGGTGGTGAAGGACAGGCGGTTGTGGCGAACGTTGTTCGCGACGAGCTCGGCGAGGCCCGGCTCGAAGATCGGCATCTTGCCGGCTTTCAGCGACTCCACCTTTTTGAGGTCGGAGTCGACGCACACCACGTTATGACCGAAGTCAGCGAGGCAAGCCCCCGAAACGAGGCCGACATAGCCCGAGCCGACCATAGCGATATGCATATTGCGTCCCCCAAGATGACCGATGGCTCACGCCGGACGCGGCCGGCCGCTTCGGCTTTGTCGTCCGGCGGCCCCCGCCGCGCCGCGCCGGGGCGTCTCGCAGTAGCAGGACGCATACCACGCCGGCAAGGCGGCTTGAAGCAACCGGGATTTGCGTCGCATGACGGCGAAACGCATGGTGCGGCGCCATTTTGTCGTTCAAAAGGCCAGGGCCGCGTCAGCAAGCCGCACCGCCGCGCCGCCGCCGGCCGGGCCGCGGCGCCCGTCCCGAAATCGCGCAGGCTCTTGAATCATTGCGTCTCCCGCCGCGCCGCGCTTTCCTCGGGGCGCGACTGGGTCTAGGGTTCAGGCTCGCCGCGCCGATGGATTTTCCTTGTGAATAATAATATTTTCACACAATCATCAGAGGCCGACGATTGAGCCGCAGGCTGGCGCCATGTCCCGACGGTCGAGGCTCCGGCGCCCCGCGCGCGAGGCGGCGGCCGCCGCGCCTGTCGCCCGATGCGCCGCCCCGCCGCGCGGCGTCACGTCCACGCCCGGCCGGCCCCCGCGCGGCCGGCCTCCCTCGATCCTGGAAGCGGCTTCGGTGAACGAGCTCCAGCGCCCCCTCGCGACGCCGCCGGGCGACGCGGCCCCGCGCCGGCCGGGCAGGACGGCGCGGCCCCGGCCGCGCTTCGGCCTCGGCGCGCGCGTGCTGGCGCTGAACAGCGTCTTCGTGGTCGTCGCCGCCGCGCTGTTCTATCTGCCGGCGCTTTCGAACTATCGCTCCTACTGGCTGCACAACCGCCTCGCCGCCGCCTATACGGCGACGCTCGTGCTCGAAGCCTCGCCGAGCGCCATGACGCCGCCCGACCTGTCGCGCCAGCTGCTCGACAGCGTCGGCGCCCGCGTCATCGTGCTGAGCTCGCGCGGCACCAAGCGCATCCTCGCCGCCTCCGAGCCGCCGCTCGCCGTCGACGCGGTCTACGACCTGCGCGAACAGGGCTTTTTCGGCGCGCCGCTCGACGCGCTCGAAACGCTGCTCGCCCCGCCCGGCCGCGTCATCACCGTGCTCGGCGAGGCGCCAAGAGCCGGCGACGCCCTCGCCATCACCATGGACGAGGCGGCGCTCAAGCGCGGCATGAACGCCTATGCGCGCCGGCTGATCGCCATCACCCTCGTCATCGCCGCCCTCGTCGCCGTGCTCGCGACCATCGCCGTCAACGTCATGGTGCTGCGGCCGATGCGCCGCCTCGCCGACAACATCGCCGACTTCGGCTCCGACCCCGAGAACGCCCAGCGGATCATCGCGCCCTCGGGCGCGACGCATGAGATCGGCCGCGCCGAGGAGGCGCTCGCCGTGATGCAGGAATCGCTCGTGCGCGAGCTGAACCACAAGAAGCATCTCGCGGCGCTCGGCCTCGCCGTCGCCAAGATCAACCATGACATGCGCAACATGCTGTCTTCGGCGCAGCTCCTGTCCGACCGCCTCGCCGACGTCACCGACCCGCTCGCGCAGCGCATCGCGCCGAAGCTCGTCGCCACCCTCGACCGGGCGATCCGCTTCTGCCAGGCGACCATGACCTATGGACGCGCCGTCGACGAGCCGCCGAAGCCGCGCCGCATCCTGCTGCGCCCGCTCGTCGAGGAGGCGATCGAGAACGTGCGGCCGCAGGCGCCGCGCGTCGAGATCGTCAACGACGCGCCGGGCCGGCTCGAGATCTGCGCCGACCCCGAGCAGCTGTTCCGCGTGCTCGTCAATCTGCTGCGCAACGGCTCCGAGGCGCTGCAGAGCGCGGGCCCGACGCCCGGCTGGCCGGCGCGCATCGTGGTGCGCGCCTTCGAGCGCCTGCCCGCGCCCGCGCCGCCGCAGGGGCGACGCGGACGCGCCGCCCCGCCGCAGGGCGAGGACGCGGCGCGCACGGTCATCGAAGTGTCGGACACGGGGCCCGGCGTGCCGCCGGCCGCGCGCGAAAAGCTGTTCGCGCCCTTCTTCACCGCGGATCGCGCGGGCGGCACCGGGCTCGGGCTCGTCATCGCCGCCGATCTCGTGCGCGGCCATGGCGGCGAATTGACGCTCGCGCCGCCCGCGCCCGAAGGCTCGGGCGAGCCGCCCGGCGCGAAATTCGTGATCGTCCTGCCGGCGCTCGCGCCCGACGACGCGGCGCAGCCCCCCATGCGCGAGGCGGGCCGCGTCGCGCGCTACGAAAAAGCCTGACGCGCGCCGCGGCGTTTTACGCTTGCGTCGCCGGGCCGCGCGCCGCACTCTGGCCCCGCCCGGGCGGGGCTCCTTAATTCTCCTGTTTGTGCGCAGGCTGCGCGGCGGACGCTTTCATGGACCATGTGCACGCCATCGTCGAAGCGCTCCAGCCCCTGGTGCTGGTGCTGTTCTTCGGCGTCGTCGCGGCCATGTCGAGCCGCGCCCTGCGCCTCTCGCCGATCGTCGGCTATCTGGCGCTCGGCGTCGCCGCCAAGGCGAGCGGCCTCGTCGACCCCAAGAACGAGACCATCGAGCTTCTGGCCGAGCTCGGCGTGGTGTTCCTGCTGTTCGACATCGGCCTGCATTTCTCGCTCAGGCACATTCGCGAGCAGGCCGCCGACATTTTCGGCTTCGGCCCGGTGCAGGTGGCGCTCGGGGCGCTCGCGCTCGGCGCGGGCGCGCTGGCGCTCGGCTTCCCGCTCCTGCCGGCGCTGCTGCTCGGCGCGACGCTCGCCCTGTCCTCGACGGCGGTGGTCGCCGGGCTGCTCGCCGAACGGCGCCAGCAGAACTGCCCCGTCGGCCTGACCGCCACGGCGATCCTGATCTTTCAGGACATCGCCGCCATCTTCCTGCTGATCGTCGTCGTGGCCCTCGGGGGCGGGAGCGACGACATGGCGGCGCAGCTCGCCATGGCGGTGGTCAAGGCGGCGACGGCGTTCGGCGTCGCCTTCCTGCTCGCGCGCATGGTGGTGCGCCCGCTGTTCGACCTCATCGCCCGCACCGACAACGCCGAGGTGTTCACGGCGAGCGCGCTGCTCGTGGCGCTCGCGGCGAGCTGGGCCACCGGCACGGTCGGGCTGTCGCTCACCCTCGGCGCCTTTCTCGGCGGGGTGATCATCGCCGAGACGCCCTACCGGCCGATCATCCAGGCCGAGACCAAGCCGTTCCGCAACCTGCTGCTGAGCTTCTTCTTCATCTCGGTCGGCATGTCGCTCGACCTGCACGCGCTCTCCGTCCACTGGCCGGCGATCCTCGCCGTCGCGGCCGCCATCATCGCCGTCAAGATCGTGACCAACGCGCTGTCCGGGCTGATCTTCCGCTGGTCGGCGCCGGGCTCGCTGCAACTCGGCTTCCTGCTCGCCCAGGGCTCGGAGTTCGCCTTCGTGATCCTGAGCCTCGCGCCGATGCGGCTCATGATCGGCGCGCGCGCGAGCGCGGTGGTCATCGCCGCCGTGGCGCTGAGCCTCGCGCTCACGCCCTTTCTGGCGCGGGCGGGCCGCGCCATCGCCGGGCGCCTGCGCGCGCGCGCGGCCTCGAAGACCGAACATGAGCTCGTCTCGCGCGAGTTCGCCGCGCCCGTGCTGATCGTCGGCATGGGACGCATGGGGCGCACCGTCGCCGACGCCCTGACCGAGTTCGACATCGCCTACGCCGCCGTCGAGCAGAAGCAGAAGACCTTCGCCGAGGCCAACGCCGACGGCTATGACGTGCTTTATGGCGACGCCTCGGATCCGCGCCTTTGGGACCCGCTCGAACTGCGCGGGCGCAAGATCGTCGTCATCACCACGCCAAACCTTCCGGTCTCGCGCGACCTGTCCCCGCTCACGGCGCGTTTCTTCCCGCATATCAAGCGCCTGAGCGTCGCCGAAACGATCGAGGAGCGCGACGCCTTTCGCGAGCTCGGGATGTTTCCGGTGATCGACGTCTCGACGCCGCCCGGCCTCGATCTCGCCGTCGAGGTGCTGTGCGCCGTCGGCATCGACCGCCGCAAGGCGATGGAATGGGCGCTCGCCCATGAGACGCGGGCGACCGTCGTCGAGGCCGCCTGAAGACGTTCGCCAGACTGGCCCGCGCGCTCGTCGCGCAGGGCGATTTCCAGCCGCTCGTCGCGCTGCTGTGCGTCTCCGGCGTGGCGGTGTTCGTCTTTCTGGTCGATTTTGCGCAGGACGGCGCGTCCGAGGGCGTCGACCGGCGGCTGCTCATGGCCCTGCGCACGCCGGGCGATCTCGCCGTCCCCATCGGCCCGCCATGGATGCTGCAGTCGGCGATCGACGTCTCGGCGCTCGGCGGCTTCACCGTCCTGTGGCTGCTGACGCTCGCCGCCGCGGGCTTTCTCGCGCTGGCGCGGCGCTGGCGCGCGCTCGCCATCCTCGTCTGCGCCGTCGGCGGCGCGGCGCTGCTCAACGCCGCGTTCAAGTCGGGCTTCCATCGCGCCAGGCCCGACGTCGTGCCGCATCTGACGGAAAGCTGGAGCGCGAGCTTTCCGAGCGGCCACGCCATGATCTCGGCGGCGGCCTATCTGACCGTCGCCGCCATCCTGGCGCAGACGCAGCGCGCGCGGGCCGCGCGCCTCTATCTGATGTCGCTCGCCGTGATCGTGGTCGTGGCGATCGGCGTCTCGCGCGTCTATCTCGGCGTCCACTGGCCCTCCGACGTCGCGGCCGGCTGGGCCGCCGGCGCGGCCTGGGCGCTCGCCTTCTGGATCGTCGTCAGGGAGGTCGCGCCCGAGACGGCGAACGCCGGCGCCGCGCTGCGCGAGGCGAACGCCCCGGCGGATTCGCCGCAGGACACGCCCGCCCCGGCGGCCGCGCCGCAGGACGCGCCCGACCCGGCGGCCGCGCCGCAGGACGCGCCCGACCCGGCGGCCGCGCCGCCGGAGCGGTCCTGAGCGGGAACGTCCGGCTGTGGCGCGGCGTTATGGCGCCATGAACGCAGACGCCCTCGCTTCAGCCGCCGCAGCCTCGCCCCGCCCGCCCACGCCCGCAAAACGCAGGGTCTTTGCCGGGGCCCCGCCGCAGATTCGCCGCGCCGCCGCCGTCGTCAACGAGGCGGGCGGCGGCGTCGAGGCCGGCGCCGCCGACGCGCTGCGCGCCATCCTTGATCGCTTCTCGATCGAAGCCGACGTCAAAAGCGTCGCGCCGCAGGACATGCCTGCGGCCGTGAAAGAGGCGGCGTCGCGCGCGCCCGACCTTCTCGTGACTCTCGCCGGCGACGGCACCGCGCGCTACGCCGCCGGGCTGTGCGGCGCCGACGGCCCGCTCGTGGCGCCGCTCGCCGGCGGCACGATGAACATGCTTCCCTATGCGCTCTACGGCCGCGCGCCCTGGCGCGAGGCGCTGGAGGCGGCGCTTTCAAACGGCGTCGTCCGGCCCGTGCCGGGCGGAACGGTCAACGGCAGCCCGTTCTATGTCGCGGCCATCCTCGGCTCGCCGGCGCTGTGGGGTCCGGCGCGCGAGGCCCTGCGCCGCGGCCAGCCGCTCAAGGCGCTGGCGCGCGCGCGGCGCGCCCTCGCCCATTCCTTCAAGCGGCGGCTGCGCTACCGTCTCGACGGCGGGGCGCGGCAGAAGGCCGAGGCGCTGGCGCTCGTCTCGCCGCTGATGACCGACGCCTGTTTCGACGGCTCGGCGCTCGAGGCCGTGGCGCTCGACCCGCGCCACGCCGCCGACGTGTTCAGGATCGGCGCGGCCTCGCTGTTCGGCGACTGGCGCGCGGACCCGGCCGTGCTGTCGCAATGCTGCCGGACCGCCGAGATCACGGCGACCCAGTCGATTCCCTGCATGCTCGACGGCGAGGCCCACCGCATCGCCGACACGGCCGAAATCGGCTTCGTCCCCCACGCCTTCTACGCGCTCGTCGGGGCCGACGCGCCCTCCGTCGCCGCCGTGCCCGAGACGCGCGGCTCATGAGCGCGCGCCCGCCGCGCCTGCGCGTCGCCCATCTCGCCGATCCGCATTTCGGCTGCGAGGACGAGGCGGCGGCCGACGCGGTCGTCGCGGCGCTCAAGGCGCTCGCCCCCGATCTGACGGCGGTCGCCGGCGACCTCACGTTCGAGGGGCGCTCGCGCGAGTTCGTGCAGGCGCAGGCCTGGCTCGCGCGCCTGCCGCAGCCGCAGATCGCGACCGCCGGCAATCATGACGCGCCGCTGTGGAACGTGGCGGCGCGGCTGTTCGCGCCGTTCGGGCGCTTCAACGCCTATGTCGGCTGTCCGCGCGGCGAAATCCGCCTGCCGGGGCTTTACGCGCGGGCGCTCAACACGGCGCGGGGAATGCAGGCGCGGCTCGACTGGTCGAAGGGGTCGATCCGCCTCGACGAGACGCGCCGCGCCGTCGCCGACATGCGCGCGGCCGGCGACGCGCTGAAGATTCTCGTCTGCCACCATCCGCTGGTCGAGCCGAAGGCGGCCGCGGTGAGCGGCGCCGTCCATCGCGGCATGGCCGCGGCAAGGCTCCTCGCCGAAGGGGGCGTCGACCTGATTCTGACAGGCCATGTGCACCAGCCCTTCGCCTTCGCCCTGCCCTGGGGCGACGGGCTCAGCCTCTGCGTCGGCGCCGGCACGCTGTCGCGCCGCACGCGCGGCGCCCCGCCCTGCTTCAGCCTGATCGACGCGCGGCCCGGAACGATCGAGGTCACGCCGCACGAATGGACCGGGGAAGGCTTCGCGCCGGCGCGCACGATGGTTTTCACGCGGCGCGGGGCGCCCGAGAGCCGCCGCGCCGGCGTTCAGAACGGCGAGGTGACGACGTTGCCCGGCCCTTCCGGCCGATAGGGGCTCGCGCCGAGGCCCATGCGGCCGACCGTGCCGGCGCAGTCATATTTGTATCGCTGCTGCTGCTGCGTCGAATAGCCCGGCGGGCAGTCGTAGCGGTAATCTTCCTGCGAAAAATCCGGCGGCGCGGCGTCGGGCGGCGGCGCGGGCGGCGCGCGGCGGGGCGCGGCCTCAGCCGGCGACGCGCCCAAAAAGCCCGAGCCGGAAACGCCTGCGCAAAAGAGGCTCGCGCCGAGAAGAAGTGCGCTGAAAAGCTTCATCGGGGCCCCCGTCGATCGGTCGCCCATGCGCGGGCGAGCGCCTCTACATAGAAAGACGCCGCGCCTTATGTAAGTCCCCGCGGCGCGGGCGCGTCCGATATTCGCCGATTTCGGCGCCGGAGGTTGCGCGCCGGCGCGAAACGCGCCAAGGCTAGCGGGCGGCGGGGCGCGCCCGCCGCCCCGGAGCCCCCGCCCATGCGTCGCGGATTTCACGGATGCGGGTCGACGCCTCGAATGGAACAGATTGGCGCGAACGCCCGACAGGGCGCGAGCGGCCGTCGCTGCGCCGATTCGGGCCGACTCCCTTGAACGGCGCCATCAGACGCGGATTTTCGACGGCGCCCGACCCGGTCGCCGCCGCGCGCGAGTTCGCCGCGGCGGTCGCCCAGCCCGACATCGGGCTCGTCGTGTTCTTCTGCTCCTACAGCTTCGACCTCGCCGCGCTCGAGCCGGAGCTTGCGGCGCTGTTTGCGGGCGTCGACGTGATCGGCTGCACCACCGCCGGCGAAATCTCGCCGGTCGGCTATCTCGACGGCTCGATCACCGGCTTCAGCATCGCCAGGTCGCATTGCTGCGCGGCGACGGCGCTGATTCCGAACCTGTCGCGTTTCCAGATGTCGGACGGCCATGCGGCGACGCGCAAGGTCGTCGAATCGCTCGCCCGGCGCGGCCATGAGCTCGACCCGCGCGACTCCTTCGCCATGCTGCTGATCGACGGCATGTCGCGCAACGAGGAGGTGGTGCTCGCCTCGCTCGACAAGCTCATGGACATGGCGCCGCTGATCGGCGCCTCGGCCGGCGACAATCTGTGCCTGACCGGCGCGTTCGTCTATTGCGACGGCGCCTTCCACCCTGACGCCGCGCTGCTCACCGCGGTCAAGATCAGGGCCCCGTTCCGCATCGTCAAATGCCAGCATTTCGTCGGCTCCGACGAGCGCATGGTCGTGACCAGGGCGGATCCGCTCACGCGCAAGGTCTATGAGCTCAACGGAGAGCCTGCGGCGCGGGAATACGCCCGCCTGCTCAACCTGCCCGACCGCAGCCTGACGCCTTCGGTGTTTTCGGCCTATCCCCTGATGGTCAAGGTCGGCGGCGAATTCCACGTGCGCTCGATCCAGGCCGCGCATTGCGACGATTCGATGAGCTTCTTCTGCGCCATCGACGAAGGCGTGGTGCTGCGCATCGCCAAGAGCGAGGCGGTGCTGCCCAATCTCACGGCCTTCTTCGAATCGGTGAACCAGAGCTTCGGCCGGCCCGAGCTCGTGATCGGCTTCGACTGCATCTATCGCTCGCTGGCGCTCGAAAAGGCGCAGACCAAGCGGCTCGCCGGCGAGATCCTCGCCGCCAACAACGTCATCGGCTTCTCGACCTACGGCGAGCAGTTCGCCGGCATGCATCTCAACCAGACCTTCACCGCGCTCGCGATCGGCAAGCCCTATGACGACGTCTGAACGCGCCGCCGACGAAGACTGGCTCCGCCCACGCGGCGCCGACGACGACGAAGCCGCCGCGCTGCGGGTCGAGATCGCGCGGCTGAAGCGCGTCAACACCGTGCTGATGGACCGCGTCGAGAACGACATGAGCGCGCGCGGGGCGAACGCCTTCACCCTGTTCCAGGCGGCGATCACGCTCGAGAACCGGGTCGCCGAGCGCACCGCCGAGCTCACCAACCTGACGCATCAGCTGTTCCAGCAGATTTCGGACCGCTGCGCCGCCGAGAAGGCGCTGCTGCTCGCCAAGGGCGAGGCCGAGAAGGCCAATCTCTCGAAAACCCGCTTCCTCGCCGCGGCGAGCCACGACCTGCACCAGCCGCTGATCGTCGCGCGGCTGTTCCTCGACATGCTGCGCGAGCATGTTTCGAGCGAGCGCGGCTGCGAGATCATCGGCTCGATCGGCGCCTCGCTCGACACGGTCGACGCGCTCGTCGGCGCGCTCGTCGACATCTCGCGCCTCGACGCCGGCGTCTGGCCGGTCGAGATCGCGCCGACCCCGCTCGCGCCGCTGTTCGAGCGCCTGCGCCAGGACTACGAGCCGCAGGCCGAAGCTTTGGGGCTCTCGCTGCGCATGGTGCCGGCGAATCTCACGGCGCGCACCGATCGCGTGCTGCTCGAACGGGTGCTGCGCAATTTCCTGTCGAACGCCATCCGCTACACCGCGCAGGGGCGCATCCTGCTCGGCGCGCGGCGGCGCGGCGACGAGGTCTCGATCGAGGTGCGCGACACCGGCGTCGGCATCAAGCCCGAGGACCTCGGCGTGATCTTCGAGGAGTTCCGCCAGCTCGGCGCGGCCCCGCGCGAGGGCGAGCGCGGCCTCGGCCTCGGCCTCGCCATCACCGAGCGCATCGCCCGGCTCATCGGGGCGCGCATCGGCACGGCCTCGACGCCGGGGCGCGGCTCCTGCTTCAGCCTGCGCATCCCGCTCTGCGAGAGCGCGCCCGAGCCCGAGCCGCCGCGCCGGGCCGAGGTCGCCGCCGCCTCGCTCAGCGGGCATTGCGTCGTCGTGATCGACAACGACATGCGGCTGCGCAACGCGCTCGCCGCCCTGCTGCGCTCCTGGGGCGCGATCGTCATCGAGGTGCGCTCGCCGAAGGCGGCCATCGCCGCCCTGCGCGCGGCGCGCAAGTCGCCGCGGCTCGTCATCGCCGACTATCATCTCGACGACGGGCTGACCGGCGCCGACGCCCTGCGCATGATGCGCGACGCTTTTGGCGAAAAGCTTCCGGCGCTCATCATGTCGAGCGATTCGAGCGAGGAGCTGCGCCGCAGCCTGCAACGCGACGGCCTGAGCTTCCTGTCGAAATCCGCTCCGCCCATGCGCCTGCGCGCGATGCTGACCGCGCTCGCCGCGCGCGCCCCGGACTGAATCAAAAGCCCAGGCTGACGCGCCGGCTCAAACAGACCCCGAGCCCGCGCCGGCGCGCCGGCGCGCGCCTTGGAAAAATCAGTGGTTCACGAACTGCGAGCGCTCGCGCTGGAAGGCGACGATCGCCTGGGTGCGCGTCGCGACGCCGAGCTTGCGGAAGATCGTCGTGATATGGACTTTCACGGTGAGGTCGCTGATGGAGAGCGCCCGCGCGATCTCCTTGTTGGACTTGCCGGCCGCGAGCAGGCCCAGCACGGCGAGCTGGCGCGGCGTCAGCGCGCCGGTCTCGGCGCCCTGGCGCCGCTCGCCGCGCGGATCGTCGGCGCAGGGCACATAGACGCCGCCGTCGAGCACCTGCTTCAACGCGCCGGCGAGCTCCTCCATGGAGACCGATTTCGGAATGAAGCCGGCCGCGCCGCAATTGATCGCCTGATTGACCACGGTCGCGTCGTCGAGCGCCGAGACGATGACGACCGGAGTCGCGGGCGCGATGTTGCGGATGGCGACGAGCTCGGGCAGCCCGGTCATGCCGGGCATGCCGAGATCGAGCAGAATGAGGTCGATGTCCTCCCGCTCGACGATCTCGAAGAGCTGCGCGCGGTCGGCCGCCTCGAGGCGGGCGAGCTCCGGGCCGGGCATGAGCTTCCCGACCATGTCGCCGAGCGCCTGACGGAAAACAGGATGGTCGTCGGCGATCAGTACCTTCGTCATCGCATGCAACGCCTCCCGGCGCTTCCCTGACGCGTCGTCCTAATCCTTCCGTCGCCGGCTGCGCCGGCCCGCGACGAAAGCATGGCTGCGACCTTTAGGGTATAGCGTGAAATGAGCCGCCGTCATTAAACTTCGCGCCTGTCTTCGCCAGAAATCGTGTCTCCACGATCCTGCGTCAGGCGTGTGCGATCATGATGCGGCCGGCCGCATGGTAGGAGAACTCGGCCGCCGGCGAATGGCTGTTTTGCGCCGGCCGGGCGCCCTTCCCATCCAGCTTCAGGAAAGCCGAACTCCGTCGGGGAGGGCCGATGATTTTCCGGGCGCGGCGAACCTCCGGCCGGCGCTCCGCCGGCGCTCCATGCGCCGCGAGGGAGCAAATCCAGGGTGACGCGCCGAACTCTTTGGCGCCATGCGTAAAAGGCGCCATAAGTAAAAAAGACGAACCGTAATTCGTCTTGTGTACAGACGACTGGCTTCAACTCGGCGGACGCCGGAAAAGCCAAGTCTTGACGATGAAACGTTTGGAAACGCTTGCTGCAACGCAACAAAGATCGTGCGGCCAGCGTCGTTGACGACGAAAAACTCGTCGAATGGGAGGTATATATGACGGAAAAGCTTCTGGCCGACCTCAAGGATCAGATCGCGATCAAACCGCACTATGACAATTACATCGGCGGCAAATGGACGCCCGCGGTCAAGGGCCAGACGTTCGAGAATATTTCGCCCGTCGACGGTTCGGTCGTCTGCACCATCGCCCGCTCGACGGCCGAGGACGTCGAACTCGCCCTCGACGCCGCGCACGCCGCCCGCGAGAAATGGGCGCAGATGTCGCCGGCGCAGCGCTCCCTGATCCTGCTGCGCGTCGCCGACCGCATCGAGGAGAAGCTCGACCTGCTCGCCATGGTCGAAACCATCGACAACGGCAAGCCGATCCGCGAGACCAAGGCGGCCGACCTGCCGCTCGCCGTCGACCATTTCCGCTATTTCGCCGGCGTGCTGCGCGCGCAGGAGGGCGGCATCAGCGAGATCGACCATGACACGGTCGCCTATCACTTCCACGAGCCGCTCGGCGTCGTCGCCCAGATCATCCCGTGGAACTTCCCGCTGCTGATGGCGGTGTGGAAGATCGCGCCGGCGCTCGCCGCCGGCAACTGCATCGTCATGAAGCCGGCCGAGCAGACGCCGATGAGCATCATGGTGATGATGGACGTGATCGGCGACCTGCTGCCGCCCGGCGTCCTCAACGTCGTCAACGGCTTCGGCGTCGAATGCGGCAAGCCGCTGGCGCAGAGCAAGCGGATATGGACGTGATCGGCGACCTGCTGCCGCCCGGCGTGCTCAACGTCATCAACGGCTTCGGCGTCGAATGCGGCAAGCCGCTGGCGCAGAGCAAGCGGATCGCCAAGGTCGCCTTCACCGGCGAGACGACGACCGGCCGCCTGATCATGCAATACGCCTCCGAGAACATCATCCCGGTGACGCTCGAGCTCGGCGGCAAGAGCCCGAACATCTTCTTCGACGACGTCGCCGACGCCGACGACGATTATTTCGACAAGGCGGTCGAAGGCTTCGCGATGTTCGCGCTGAACCAGGGCGAGGTCTGCACCTGCCCCTCGCGCGCGCTCGTCCATGAAAAGATCTACGACCGCTTCATCGAGCGCGCCGTCAAGCGCGTCCAGTCGATCAAGCTCGGCAATCCGCTCGACCCGCAGACCATGATCGGCGCGCAGGCCTCGAACGACCAGCTCGAAAAAATCCTGTCCTACATGGACATCGGCCGCCAGGAAGGCGCCAAGGTGCTGACCGGCGGCGGGCGCGCCGACCTCGGCCCCGACCTCGCCAAGGGCTTCTATGCGCAGCCGACGGTGCTCGAAGGCCACAACAAGATGCGCATCTTCCAGGAGGAGATCTTCGGGCCGGTCCTTTCGGTCACGAAGTTCAAGACCGACGAAGAAGCGCTCGAAATCGCCAACGACACGCTCTACGGCCTCGGCGCCGGCGTGTGGACCCGCAACGGCACGCGCGCCTATCGCTTCGGCCGTGCGATCCAGGCCGGCCGCGTGTGGACCAACTGCTACCATCTCTATCCGGCGCATGCGGCCTTCGGCGGCTACAAGAAGTCCGGCATCGGCCGCGAGAATCACAAGATGATGATGGAGCATTACCAGCAGACCAAGTGCCTGCTGGTGAGCTACTCGCCCAAGGCGCTCGGCTTCTTCTGAGGCCGGTCGGCCTCCCGCGGCGGCGTCCGCGGACGGCCATTCTGAGGAAAACGAGGCCGGCTTTTCGAAGCCGGCCTTTTTTGTGCGACGCGCGCCCGTCCGATGCGCCGCGCCCGGCCATGTCCGCGCGAGGCTTTCGCCGCGCGCCTTTCATCGAGGACAGGCGCGCGGCCGCACGGCGGGACGCGCCCTGTCCGCCGGGTCGCCGCGCGCGGCGCCGTCGCGGACGTTGGGCGAAGCCCGGGCGAAGCCGCCGCCCGGCCTCGCGCAAAAGAAAACGCCGCCCGGAAGAACCGGGCGGCGTCGGGACTGAAAGTCGTCTTCGGCTCAGAAGAAGAAGGTCGTGCCGCCGACGACGGCGTTGGAGCGAGCGCGGCCGCCCGACTGGTTCGTCGAGAGCGTGTTGATGAACTCGCCCTGGAAGGCGACCCAATCCGTCAGCTTGTAGCGGACGAAACCCACCGCCGACTGGTTCGACCGCAGCATGTAGGTCGCATAGGGCTGCGTATAGTCGAAGCCGTTGGCGTTGAGGATGCTCGCGCCATAGCTGCCGCCGACGCTCAGGCGGTCGAAGAAGGTGTACTGGGCCTGGGCGAACCAGCCGTAGGAGGTGCGGGTCGAGCCGTCGGGCGCGATGCCGCTCCAGAACAGGGCGGTGGTGCCGAGGCCCGAGCCCCAGTAGCCATAGCCCATGACGCTGACCGGACCCCAGTCGAGGCGGGCGCCGCCGTCGAAGGCCGAGGAGCGCACGCGCGTGCCGGGCGTGGCGTTGATGAGGTCGCCATATTCGACGCGCTGCTGCTGCGTCACGCCGGAGGTCCAGGCGGTGAGCTTGATGTCGGGCGCGAACTTGCCGACATATTTGATGCGGCCCTGGAACTGCGGCTGGTCATGCGCGGTCATGGTGCCGGAGCTCACGACGCCCGCGACTCCGCCCGCGAAATTGCCCGCCGAGATCACGCCGGCGCCAAGGTCGACGCCGTTGAGCACGCCGCCGGTGCCGGTCGAGTTGATGGCGTTGTACGGCGTCATCATGGCGAGGGTGGCGGTGAAGCCGTTCCAGTCAGGCGTCGTATAGCTGACCTGCGGGATCCAGTCGGCGTAGACGTAGCCGACGCCGATGCGGCCGAGCGTCGTGTTGCCGGGCTGGGCGGTGCCGGCGGGCGTGCCGACGCCGAGCAGCGTGAAGTCGTTCAGGATGGCGTCGCCGGCGAAGACGCCGAGGTCGCGGCCGATCTTGAACGTGCCCCACTCGGGCGTGCCGATGGTGCCGAAAATCTGACGAAGGTCGATGCCGGGGGTGCCGAGCGCGGTGGCGTAGCCGGCGTTGTTGGCGTTGAACGCGCCGACGTTGACGTTGTTGCCGCCGGTGTAGACGCCGAGGGTGAAGCCGAGATCGTAGCCCATCTGGTTGGTGGCGAGGCTGACGACGAAGGCGCTCGGCAGCAGGCCCGAACGGATCGCGTTGGCGTTGTTCATCGTGCTGCCGGCGCTGGCGAAGCCGCCCGCGATGCCGCCGACGTCGTTCGCCGTGCCGGCGAGGCTCGTCTTGAACTGCTCGACGCCGAAGAAGATCAGGTTGCCCGAGATCTTGATGTCGACGTCGCCGACCGAGACGACGCCATTGTCTTTCGTGACGATCTGCTGGCCGGGAATGCGGATGCCGATGCCCTTGTCGATCGCGGTCACGTAGCGGCCGTTGCCGCCGGACGGCGCCGTGGCGACGGCCGTCGACTTCGCGGCGGCCTTCTCGCGCGCATGGCGATCCTTGAGCTTGGTATATTCGCCCTTGGTCAGGATGCCCTTGGCCTTGAGCTGCTCAAGCAGGTCCTCAGTGGTGTCGGCGCGCGCGACGGTCGAGCCGACGAGCGTCGTCGCCAGAAGCGCGGCCATGGCCGCATACACGCCGGCCCGGCGGCCTCCCGATTTAAAGATCCGGTTAGACATAATCTCTCCCCATCGATTCGCCTGCCGGCGAGCATAGCCGCTTCGTTTTTGCTTCTTCTGCTTGAGAAAAGCCCGTATGGTTTCTTTTCTTCTAACCTGGGCCTTCTACGTGAAACGGCTTAATCTAGTTCAGTTGCCGCAGAAGCTGCGTATGGAAACGCATAGACCATACGCTATACGTCGAAGCTCATAGTTATCGGTACAATTGGCTCACGGGGCTGTCAACGTGACGGACGGCTTCTGAAATAAAGCGCCAAACGGTGCGACATTTGCGCAACTGTCCTTTGCGCGCCGCACAAAGACGCTGTTCCGTCCAGCAACCCGGACGGAACAGACACGGGCTCGACTGCTGCGCCGCCGCATGTTTTTCTTGCCGCGCGTCAGAAGCGCAAGCGTATTAAAAACAACGCTGTCGTCTATTCAGGATAATACCAGTAGCCCGGCCAGCCGTAATGCCCGTGCAGCATGCGCTCATAGGCTTCGTCGACCATTTCGACCGAATCATAGGCCGGGCTCGCCTTCACCTGCGCGCGGGCGATGTCGATGCGCACGCGCCGCTCGGCCCAGTCGATGTCGCGCACGGCGAAGGGCGCGATCAGCACCTGCCGCCCGCCCCACCAGTTGCTGGTCGAGACGCCGAGATAGCGCACGTCCCAGTTCGCATGGTCGAGCACGAGGCTGTCGAGATGCCCGATCTCGCCGTCGGTCGCCTCGATATGGTAGCCCTCGACCTCGGCGGCGCTGCGCAGATGCGGATCCTGGCGCTCGGGGAACGCTTCGGCCTCGGCCGCCTCGACCGGCGCATAGTCGCCGTCGATCGGCGGCGCCGCGAACGGGCGCGCCATCGCCCCGAAGCCGAAGAAGCTCGAGCCCCAGGCCGGATCCCAGCCGTAATAATCATAAAGACGCGCCTGCATCTGCAGGGACACGGGCTGGTCCGAGCCAAGGTCCGGCGCGCTCTCGATCTGCGCCTTCGTCAGCTCGACCGGCGCCGTGCGCGCCACGGGGTCCGGCTGGCCGAAGGCGGACGGATGGATCAGCACCTTGCGTCCGGGCAGCCAGTCGCCCGTCTCGACGACCATCCATTTCGCCCTGAAGCTTTGGTCGTCGAACAGAATGTCGTCGAGCGCGCCGATCTCGCCGTCTTCGGCGACGACGGAAAACCCCTTCAATACCGATGCGACGAACAGCATGGCGCTCCCTCTCTGGTCATGATCGCCGCGGCGCGCCGCCCCGAACGCGCGGCGAATCCGCGGCCGCAGCCTCTTCTTAACGCAGCCGCCGCCGTCTTCCGACAGGCTTCGATCGCCGGCCGGCGGCGCTCGACCGGCCGAAGGCCCGCGCCCCGCGCGGGAGGCCGCCGCAAAACAGGGTGGCGCCCATCTCCAAATTCTGTGACAATGCCGCCGTTTCGCCCTGATGCGAAAGATTCGCGTTATCATGAGGATGTCGCACAACGCGGCTCTTCATAAAGCTGCGACGCGCCCGCCTTCACGGCCGAACGGACAACGCCAAGGACAACGCTTCCCCCCCTCGCGCCTTTTCCGCCGCCGCGCTTATCCCTCACAGGAGACGGACCATGATTGACATGCCCCAGCAGATTCCCACGCAGTTTCGCGACATGGCGGAAAAGAACTTCGAGCAGGCGCGCGAAGCTTTTCTCGGCTTCATCGGCGCGGCCCAGAAGGCGACCGGTTCGGCCGACGCCATCCCGACGCCCGCCAAGGAGGCCGTCACCAAGGCGATGACCTTCGCCGAAAGCAATGTGAACGCCGCCTTCGACCTCGCCCAGAAGCTGCTGCACGCCAAGGACGTCCAGGAAGTCTTCAGCCTGCAGGCGGAATTCGCCAAGACCCAGCTCGAGGCGATCCAGTCCCAGGCCAAGGAGTTCGGCGAATCGGCCCAGGCCGCCTTCCAGTCCATCGCCAAGAAGTAAGCCCGACGCGGGACAGGCTTCGGCGCCGCCGCGGGGACGGACGCGCCGATCGGGCGGCGACGAAGGCGAAGCGCCTTCGTCCGTCAGCAATCTCCGCCAGCAATCTTCGTCATCACCCAATGGGCGAAGCGCCCGCGCCTGGCCGCGAGGTCCGGGCCGTTTTTCATGGCCGCTCCATCCGGCCCGGCGCGCAGGGCTTGTTCCGCACAGGGTTGGGGCCGCACAGGGCTTGGGCTTCTTCGCCCGCGGCGTCGCGTCGCCGCCTCCCATCGTTCATCCCCTCATTTGCGTCGCCGCAATCGCGGCGAAACGTCGCATGCGGCGCGCGGCGCCACGCCCCTGCCAAGCGCCACGAACCGCGCGCGGCGGCTGCCCCGGCCGGAAAGCGTTAGAATTGCTCTAATACCCATCTTTTTGATTGTGTCATGGGCAAAAACGGCTTTCTATACATTGAGATGAATTTGCGCCGTCGCTGAGGGCTGTTGCGCCATGTCTGAGACCAAGGGAAACGACCTCTGCGTCGCGGGGCGCCCGCCGTTCAAGGGTCGCGCCATGCTGGAGCGCTATGGCCTGCGCGCCACGCGGCAACGCCTCGGCCTCGCCAAGCTCCTGTTCGGGAAAGGCGACCGCCATCTGACGGCGGACGCCCTCGCGTCCGAGGCGCAGGCGGCGCGCATGCCCGCCTCGCTCGCCACCGTCTATAATGTCCTCAACCTCTTCGCTCAGGTCGGCCTGATCCGAAGCCTTGCGATCGAGGGCGGCAAGACCGTCTTCGACACCAACACAAGCGACCATTCGCATTTCTTCTACGAGGATACGGGCGCGGTCACCGACATCGGCCCGAGCTGCTCGCGCGTCGCCGAAGGGATCGAAGCGCCGGAAGGCTATGAGATCGCCCGCGTCGACCTCGTGGTCAGGCTGAGGCCGAAAAACGCCGCACGCGACGGCGCCTTCGCACGCCCGCGTCCGGCCTCGAACCTCGACGCCCAGGACCACGCCGAAGCTGCGGAATAGGCGCGCGCCGGCCGCAGCCTTCAAAGCCGGGCTCCGGTCTTCAATGAAATGTCGCGGCGGCGGGCCATGTCCGCCGCCTTTTTCGTGTCAGGCGCATGGACACGGCCGCCCGAAGCGCTTCGGCCGCGCCCGTCCTGACCGCCCATCGCGAGAAGGAGACCGCCTTGAGCCCCGTCGCCGCGCTGATTCTCTCCGCGATCGTCCTTTCGGCCGCGTTCGATCTCTATCTGCGCCGCCGCCAGATCGGCGCCGTGGCGCGGGCGCGGGCGCGCACGCCCGAAGCCTTTCGCGCCTTCGTCACGCGCGCCGAACATGAGCGCGCCGCCGACTACGCCGTCGCCAATGCGCGATTCGGCGCCGTCGCCGCCGCGTTCGACGCGGCCGTCGCAATTCTCTGGCTGACGGTTCTGACGGCGCCGCTCTATGCCCTGACCGCGCGCCTCGCCGAGCCCGGGCTGTCGCGTTCGGTCCTGTTCGTCCTGGTCTTTGGAGCGGTCAACGGGCTTCTCGGCCTGCCCTTCGCGATCATCCGCACCTTCGGGATCGAGGCCCGCTTCGGCTTCAACCGCACGACGCCGCGCCTTTTCGCGCTCGACCAGATCAAGGCCGCGGCGCTTCAGCTCGCCTTCGGCGCGCCGCTGCTGTTCGCCTTCTTCCTCCTGGTCGCGGCGCTGCCCCGGACGTGGCCGCTGTTTGGCTTCGCCGGCGCTTTTCTGCTCGTCTGCGCGCTCAGCGTGGTCATTCCGCTGTGGATCGCGCCGCTGTTCAACGCCTTCCGCCCCCTGCCCGAGAGCGGGCTCAAGGCGCGCGTCGAGGCGCTTCTGGCGCGCTGCGGCTTCGCCGCGAAAGGGCTTTTCGTGATCGACGCGTCGCGGCGCTCGAATCACGGCAACGCCTATTTCGCGGGCTTCGGCCGGGCGAAGCGCATCGTCTTCTTCGACACGCTGCTGGAACGCTGTTCCGAAGACGAAATCCTGTCCGTGCTCGCCCATGAGCTCGGCCATTACAAGCTCGGCCATATCATGTGGCGGCTCGTCCAGACGGCGGTCGCGCTCGCCGTCCTGTTCGCGGCGCTGGGTCTCGCCTTCGGCTCCGACGCGCTCGCCCGCGCCTTCGCCCTGCCCGCCGACCCGGCCGTCGTGCTGACGATCGTGATGATCGCCGCCGCCCCCGTCGCGCGCCTCGCCGCGCCGCTGTTCAACCTGCTGTCGCGCCGCGCGGAGTTCGAGGCCGACGCCTTCGCGCGCGACCTGCTCGGGGCCGAGCCGATGGCCTCCGCCCTGATCCGCCTCTCGCGCGACAATCTTTCGACGCTGACGCCGGACTGGCTTTACGCCGCATTTTATTATTCGCACCCGCCCGTGCCCGAGCGCGTCACCCGGCTCGCCTCGACCTGAATGGGTCTTGCCGCGCAGGTCGCGTCACTTTCCTCTTGCGAAAGGCCGCGCCGTCTGCAGAAATCGACGCGCAACATGCAAGCGCAGATTTCGCGCGGTCGTTCAAGAGTTCGTCACATCCGGCCTTGCATGAACGAGCGACTTTGCATGAGCGAACGACCTTGCATGAACGAACGACCTTGCATGGGCAAGGCTGCGCGCGGGCGAGGCCAGAGGGACCAACGGGGAACAGCATGACGCTTCTGATGGCCGTTTTCGCGTTCTTCGCCTCCGCGCCGCAGTTCGCGACGCCGCCCGCGCCGAACGCCGCGCCCCGGATTGCGCCTGCCGAACCGGCGGCGGCGAGGCCCCCGCCTTCGGGCGTCTGCGTCGCGCCGGAGGCGGCGGTCGAGGCCTCGCTCGCCCGCGCCGCGGCCGCGGCCAAGGCCGACTGCCGCCAGGCCGCGCCGCGCCGGAGCTGAGCCGGTCGCCGGAGCGGCCGCGGACGGGGCGCGCCGTCGCATATTGCCCGGCCCGAGCTCCCATGGCATTGAGTCGCCGCGTCCGCGTCGGGCGCGAACGTGCTCGCGTGTCAGGAAAACCGCTCATGACTTCGGCCCAGCGCCAGAGAAACCCGGTTCAGCGCGGCATCGAGCGTCTGTTCTTCGGCAGTCGCTGGCTGATGGCGCCGTTTCTCGCCGGCCTCGTCCTCGGCCTCGTCGCATTGCTCTACAAATTCGGCGTCAAGCTCTGGGGATTCGTGGCGTCGCTCGGCTCGGCCTCCCAGTCCGACGTGCTTGTCGGCATCCTGAGCCTCGTCGATTTCTCGCTGACGGCCAATCTGATCCTGATCGTGATCTGCTCGACCTTCGAGAATTTCGTCCGGCCGATCAATCTCGCGGACCATCCCGAATGGCCTGACGGCCTGGTGCAGATCGGCTTCGCCGGCCTCAAGCAGAAGCTCATCAGCTCGATCGTCGCCATCACCGCAGTCAATGTGCTCGAACGCCTGCTTCGGCTGGACGGCGACTTCAACCCGACCGAACTCGCCTGGGTCGTCGGCTGTCTCGTGGCCTTCGCCGTCGTCATGGTGCTGCTCGCCCTCGCCGACCGCATCGCCGCGCAGGCGAAGCACTGACGGGCCGAGGCTCCTGCTTCAGTCCGTCACATAGAAATAGGCGAGGCCGACGCCGAGCCTGTCGCCGCGCGCCTCGGCCTCCGCCCGCGCCGCCGACAGCATGGCCTCCGCGGGCGCGGGCCGGCCCGGCCGCAGCGCGGCGAGCGGCGCGGCGCTCGATACGAGCAGCAGAAGCTGAAGCTCGGCCGACTCCTTCGCGCGCGGCGGCGTCAGGCTGAAGGCGCGCCCGCGGCCCGAAGCGGGCGGCGTCTCGGCGCCCTGCGCGAGCCCCGCCGGGTCGACAAAGACCGCGGCGAGCGCGCGGCCGGCGGGGCTCGTCACGCTTCCCGTCAGCGGCGCGCCGGCGTGCGGGAAGGCCGAGGCGAGTTCGATCTTCGGCGCGAAGTCGCGCCCGTCCGCGGCCGCCCTGAAGAAGTCGATCGCCGCGCATTGCGCCCGCGTCGCCAGCGCCGCCTTGATCTCGGCCTCGAAGCCGAAGGCGTTCCTGAAAGCCTCGTTGAGCGTCTCGAACGCTTCGCGCAAGGCGCCGACGGCCTCGATCCGCGCCGATCCCGCCGAAGCCGTCGCCGAAAGAATGGCGAAGCACGGCCCGCCGTCGTAGCGCGCGACGTAGGCGAGCGGGTCTTCATGCGCCGCCGGGGGCTTTTGCGTC
>NZ_JBGAHM010000034.1:0-36912 GCF_044226135.1 Methylocella sp.
AGCTGGCGGCCGACCATGGCGCCGAGCGCCACCGGGTCCATGCCGGTCACCTGGCCGAGCACCACGATCGGCGTGCCGAGCGCGCCATAGGCGACGGGCGCGGTGTTGGCGATGAGCGAAAGGCCTGAAGCCGCGAGCGGCGAGAAGCCGAGGCCGATCAGGATCGCGCCGGTGACGGCGACCGGCGTGCCGAAGCCCGCCGCGCCCTCGAAGAAGGCGCCGAAGCAGAAGGCCACGAGCAGAAGCTGAAGCCGGCGGTCGTTGGTGATGCCGGCGATCGAGCGCTGCAGCACCGCGAAGGAGCCGTTCTCGACGGTCAGGCGATGCAGGAAGATGACGTTGAGGACGATCCAGCCGATCGGGAACAGGCCGGTCAGCGCGCCAAGGAAGGTCGCCCGCGCGGCCATGTCGGCCGGCATGGTGAAGCCGAACACGGCGACGACGAAGGCGACGGCCAGCGCCAGCAGGGCGGCGACATGGGCCTTGATCTTGGTGAAGGCGATAAGCCCGAGCAGCGTGACGATCGGCAGACAGGCGACCGCCGTCGACAGGGCCATGTTGCCGAACGGATCATAGACTTGGCGCCACATGGCGTCCCCCCGGATTGGCGGCGCGACGTTGCGCGCCCTTGTTATTGGGCAATGTGCGGAAACGGGGCGCGAATCGCGCGACGCGCGGCGCAGATCGTTGAAAACGTTTCTATTTTGGCGCAGATGAAACGGCTCGTGAGCGTTTTGAGATTAACGAACCGGGTCCGCCTTGACAAGCGCGCCGACGCTCTTATGCCCGGCGCGATTGCGCCGCGCGCGCCTCTTCTTTAATCGTTCTGAACACGCCTCTTTTGCGAGGACCGGCTTGCCGGAACGCGCGCGCGCCGGTAAAACGAACATGAAAATTCTGCTAAATATGAGAAATTACAATATGAATACGTTAAATTGGGCGCCGGTTCGTGAAGCCCGTTGATCCCGCGCAGCTTCCGGGCCCCGGCCTGATGAGCGAGGAGCAATGGGCGAAGGTCGACGCGCTCGCCGCCTCGCTCACCTCGCGCCAGGCGCTGTGGCTGTCGGGTTTCTTCGCCGGGATCGAAAGCGCGCGGGCCGCGGCCGGCGACGTCGCGGCGCCTGCCGGGACGCCGGCCGCGACGCCTGTCGGCGCGCCGCGCCGGCTCACGATTCTCTACGGCACCGAGACCGGCAACAGCGCGACGCTGGCGAAGGCCGCCTTCGCCGAGGCGCAGGCGCTGGGGCTCTCCGCCGCGCTCGCCGACATGGCCGGCTACAAGCCGCGCGCGCTGGCCGAAGAGGAAGATCTTCTCGTCGTCGTCTCGACCTATGGCGAGGGCGACCCGCCGCAGCCGGCCGCGGGCTTCTTCGAATTCGTCGAGGGGCGCAAGGCGCCGCGGCTCGAGGGGCTGCGCTTCGCCGTGCTGGCGCTCGGCGATTCGACCTATGAGAAATTCTGCGAGGCCGGCAAGCGCCTCGACCAGCGCTTCGAGGCGCTCGGCGCGACGCGCCTTGCGCCGCGCGTCGACTGCGACGTCGATTATGACGAGGCCGCCGCCGCCTGGACCGCCGCGACGCTCGCCCATCTCGCCGTCGCCGGCCGCCCGGCCGGCGAGGCGCTCCCGGCCGTGGCGGCCGCCGCCGCGCGCGGCGCGGCCCCGCAGGCGACGGCGCATGACCGGCGCAATCCGTTTTCGGCCAGCGTGGTCGACAATCTCGTCCTGACCGGGCGCGGCTCCAGCAAGGAGACGCGGCATGTCGAGATTTCGCTCGACGGTTCGGGCCTCGCCTATGAGCCCGGCGACGCGCTGGGCCTGACGCCGCGCAACGACCCGGCCGCCGTCGACGCGCTCACGGGCGCGCTCGGCCTCGACGCCAGGCGGCTGTTCACGTTCAAGGACGAGACCGTTCCGTTCGGGCTCGCGCTCTCCGAAAAATTCGAGATCTGCGCCCTGACGCCGCGCTTCATCGAGCATTGGGCCGGGCTTTCGGGCGCCGCGCCGCTGAAGGCGCTGCTGGGCGAGGAGGCGGCCCCGGCCCGCGCCGCGTTCATGCGCGCGAACCATGTCGTCGACGTCGTGCGCGCCTTTCCGGTCAAGGGCGTCGCGGCCGAGGATTTCGCGGCCGGCCTGCGCCCGCTGCAGCCGCGGCTCTACTCCATCGCCTCAAGCCTCAGGGCCAATCCCGGGGAAGTCCATCTCACCGTCTCGACCGTGCGCTACGCGCTCCATGGCGAGCCGCGCACGGGCGTGGCCTCTGGCTTTCTGGCGCGGCTCGCGCCCGACGCGCGCCTGCCCGTCTATGTGCAGGCCAATCCGCATTTCCGCCTGCCGGCCGCGGAGACGCCCATCGTCATGATCGGCGCGGGCACGGGCGTCGCGCCGTTCCGCGCCTTCATGCAGGAGCGCGAGGAGACGGGCGCTTCGGGCAAGTCGTGGCTGTTCTTCGGCGAGCGCAATTTCGGGACCGACTTCCTCTACCAGCTCGAATGGCAGCGTCTTCTGAAGGAAGGGCTTCTGACGCGCATGGAGGTCGCCTTCTCGCGCGACCGCTGGGGCAAGGCCTATGTGCAGCACAGGATGCGCGAGCAGGGGCGCGACCTCTACGCCTGGCTCGAGGAGGGCGCCCATGTCTATGTCTGCGGCGACGCCGCGAAGCTCGCCCCCGACGTGCATGAGGCGCTGGTCGAGATCGTCGTCTCGCACGGCGGGCGCTCGCGCGAGGCGGCGCAGGACTATCTGCGCGGGCTCGCCGACGCGCATCGCTACCAGCGCGACGTCTATTGAGCCTAGCCCGCGTGAGGCGACCCGTTTCCGACGCGCCCCGGCGGACCGGCCCGACGCCGCCGCCGCGCCCTGAAAGATGAAGCCATGACCAAGGATCTGCCGCAGCCCGACCGCAGCCGCGACATCTCGCAGCCGCTCGAAAACCTGTCGCCCGACGAGACGATGAAGGTCCGCTCGGACCAGCTGCGCGGGACCATCGACGAGGGCCTGCTCGACGCCATCACCGGCATGGTGTCGGGCGAGCACAACCCCAAGCTCATGAAGTTCCACGGCATTTATGTGCAGGACGACCGCGACCTGCGCGACGAGCGCCGCCGCCAGAAGCTTGAGCCGGCCTATTCCTTCCTGATCCGCCTGCGCCTGCCGGGCGGGGTCGTCACGCCGGCGCAATGGCGCAAGATCGACGAGCTTGCGCGCGCCTATGGAAATGCGTCCCTGCGCGCGACGACGCGCCAGACGTTCCAGTTCCACTGGGTGCTGAAGAACGACCTCAAGGCGACCATCCGCGGCCTGCATGAGGTTCTGGTCGACACCATCGCCGCCTGCGGCGACGTGGTGCGCGGCGTCATGAGCTCGGTCAACCCCGCGCTCTCGACGCTGCATGCGCAGGTCTATGCCGACGCGAGCGCGGTGAGCGAGCACGCCCTGCCGAACATGCGCGCCTATCACGAGATCTGGTGGGGCGAGGCGCGCGTCGCGACCTCCGAGCCCGAGGAGCCCTTTCTCGGCAGGCAATATCTGCCGCGCAAGTTCAAGATCGGCCTCGTCATCCCGCCCCATAACGACGTCGACGTCTACACCCAGGACCTCGGCTTCATCGCCATCGTCGAGAAGGGCGAGCTTGCGGGCTATAACGTCACCGTCGGCGGCGGCATGGGGCGGACCGATTCGGCGCCCGAAACCTATCCGCGTCTCGGCGACGTTCTGGGCTTCGTGCCGCGGGACAGGATTCTGGCGGCGACCGACGCCGTGGTCGGCCTGCAGCGCGACTACGGCGACCGCAAGACGCGGGCGCACGCCCGTTTCAAATATACGGTCGACGACCTCGGCCTCGATTTCGTGCGCGCCGAGGTCGAGCGCCGGCTGGGCTTTGCGCTCGAAGCGCCGAAGCCGTTCGACTTCGTCTCGAACGGCGACGCCTATGGCTGGACCAGGGGCGAGGACGGGCGCTGGCATTTCACGCTGTTCGTCGAGAACGGGCGCATCGTCAACCGCGAGGGGCTGCGCCTGCTCGACGGCCTGCGCGCCGTGGCCGAGATCCATGAGGGAAGCTTCCGCCTGACGCCGAACCAGAATGTCGTGATCGCCGACATTCCTGCGGCCGGGAAGGCGAAGATCGCCGCCGTCCTTGAAGCGTACGGGCTCGACGGACGCAACGACCAGAGCCCGCTGCGGCTCAACGCCATGGCCTGCGTGGCGCTGCCGACCTGCAGCCTCGCCATGGCCGAGAGCGAGCGCTATCTGCCCGAGCTCGTGACCAGGATCGAAAAAATTCTCGCGGCGAACGGGCTCGCGCAGGAGCCGATCACCATCCGCATGACCGGCTGCCCCAATGGCTGCGCGCGGCCCTATGTGGCCGAGATCGCCCTGACGGGCCGCGCGCCCGGCAAATACAACCTCTATTTCGGCGGCGGCTTCTGGGGTCAGCGGCTCAATAAAATGTATCTCGAAAATGTCGGCGAGGAGGCGATTCTGGAGGCGATCTCGCAGGTCGCCGCGCGCTACGCCAGCGAGCGCCGGCCCGGCGAGCATTTCGGGGATTTCTCGATCCGGGCCGGTTTTGTCAGGGAAGTGACCGCGGGGCGCGAGTTCAACGCCTGACGAGGCGGGGCGGGGAGCCCCGCCCCGCTCATCCGGCCGGCGAAACCTTCTTCGTCCGCGGCTCGAACAGCGTCCGGCGCAGCTTCTGCGGACCCATGGCGGCGGCGATCTCCTTGAACGAGAAGAAGGGGATCAGGGCGACGAACAGGATCAGAGCGGCGATGACGACGCCGCCCACGCGTCCGTCGCCGAGATGCTTCACCGCGCTCATGAAGCTCTCGCCGCGCCACAGGGCGGGAACGGCGTCCTCGAGGATGCTCAGCGCGATCAGGAGAATCGCGAAAAGGCCCGAGCGGTAAAGCACCGCATAAAAGGGCGCGGCGTCCTCGAACTTCTGGTCGAAACGCAGATCCTCTCCAATGAGGATGATCTTGGAGAGAATCAGCGCGTTGAGGAGCGCGAAGCCGAGGTCGAGCCCGAGCCGCGTGTTGGGAAGCAGCATGAACTTGTGCAGCGCGAACAGGCTCAGGATCACCCAGACATACAGAAATATCTCGGCGAACCTGCGCAGCTCCTCGAGCGCGCGCGCCTTGAATGTGGGCTTTTTCGCCTCTTGCGTGTTTTCGCTCATGATGTCCGCCCGTGCGTCGCGCCGGCGCGCCTCGGCCGGGCCGCGCCGAATCAGATCCAGCCGGCCCGCCGGAAGCGCAGGAACAGATAGAAGCACGCCGCGGCGATCACGGCCAGCACGGCGAAATAGCCGTACCGCCAGTGCAGCTCCGGCATGAACTCGAAATTCATGCCATAGACGCCGGCGATGGCCGTCGGCACGGCGAGGATCGCCGCCCAGCCGGTCAGCCTGCGCCCGATCGCGCCCTGGCGCGAGGATTCCATCAGAAGGCCGGCCTCGAAGGCGAAGCCGAGCATTTCGCGCAGCGCGTCGATCTGCTCCAGCGCGCGGTTCACATGGTCGCCGACGTCGCGGAAATAGGGCCTGAATTCCGAATCGATGCCGGGCAGCTCGGTATGCTCCAGCCGCCGGCACACGTCGACGGCGGGCGCGGCGACGAGCCTCAGCTTCTGCAATTCGCGCCGCAGCTCGTAGATGCGCGCGACGCGCGCCTCGTCGATCGGCTCGAGCACATGTTCTTCGAGCGCCTCGACTTCGTCGGCGAGTCGCTCGACGACCAAAAGATAATTGTCCACGATGAAATCGACCAGCGCGTAGACGACATAATCCTCGCCATGCGAAAGCTGCTTTGGCGTCGCCTCGGCGCATTGGCGCACGCGGGCGTAAGGGGCCGAGGCGCCGTGGCGCACGGTGATGACATAGCCCGAGCCGACGAACATCTCGGTCTCGCCGAGCGACACATGGCCGTCGATCAGGAAGGCCGTGCGCAGCACGAGAAACGTGGTGTCGCCATAGGTCTCGACCTTGGGGCGCTGGTGCGCCTTGAGCGCGTCCTCGAGCGCAAGCTCATGCAGGCTGAACTGCTTCTGCAGCTGGCGCAGTTCGGCTTCGCTCGGCGCCTCGATGCCGATCCACACGAAATGCTCCGCGCGCGCGGCCCAGGCGCCGCTTTCCTCGATGCTGATGTCCTTGATCTTGCGTCCGCCGCTGTAAGCGCTCGCCGCGACGACCCTGCCCATGGCGTTTCCCCGTGCGCGGCCTCTTTGCGGGCGCGCTCACGCAGAGAATGCGAGATAGGCGGAAATCGTCAAGATCGACAGGCCGGTCGAGACCAGCACGACCTGCGAGGCGAGTTCGGCCTCGCGCCGGTAATATTCGGCGAGCATGAAGGCGCCGGTGCCGGTCGGCAGCGCCGCCATGACGACGCAGGCGCGGGTCATGAAGGCGTCGAGCCCGAAGACGCGCGAAAAGGCGAGCGCGAGCGCCGGCGCGGCGACGAGCTTCAGCGCGATCAGCAGCGCCGCGCCGCTCGCGCCCGGCGTGGGTTTTTTTGAGCGCCCGGCGAAAAACAGCCCGAGCGCGACCAGCGCGCAAGGCGAGGCCGCCTGGCCCAGAAGATGGATCGCGGCCTCGACCTGCGCCGGCGGCGAAAGGCTTGCGGCGTTGAGCGCGAGGCCCGCCGCCGGCGCGACGACGAGCGGATTTCTGGCCAGCGACGCCAGAACCTTCGCGGCGAGCCGCAGCGGCCGTCTTTCGCCCTGGAGTCCGGCCTCGATCAGGGCGATCGCCCCGCCAAACAGCGCGCAGGCGGTGTAGAGCGTCGCCAGCACGGCGGGGGCGCGCGCCTGCGGCCCGAGCGCGATGAGGCAGAGCGGAATGCCGACATAGCCGGTGTTGCCATAGGCCGCGCCGAGCCCGTCGAGCGCGGCGTCGGCGAGCGGGCGCCCGGCGCGCCGGCGCGCGGCGAAGGCCGCGACGAAGACGAGCGACACGGCGAGGCCGAAGGCCGCGAGGAAGTCGGGCCGCCAGATGTCCCGCGCCTGCGCCGTCGCCATGATGTCGAACAGGAGCGCCGGCAGGGCGAGAAACACGACGAAGCGGTTCAGCTCGCTCGAAGCCTGCGGCCCGAGCCAGTCGAGACGGCGCGCCGCGAAGCCCGCGCCGATCAGGGCGAAGATCGGCAGGACGACGCCAAGCGCGTTCAGCATGGCGCGTTCAGCATGGCGCGTTCAGCATGGCGCGTTCAGCATCGACGCGGGAGAGGTCTTTCCATGGAGCGCGCTCAGATGCCCGCGCCGTCGTGGAACTGTTCGCTGCGCGCCTGCGCCTGCGAGATGAAGCTGCCCGGCGGCACGGAGCGGGTCAGCCAGACATTGCCGCCGATCGAGGAGCCGCGCCCGATGGTGACGCGGCCGAGAATGGTCGCGCCGGCGTAGATCACGACGTCGTCCTCGACGATCGGGTGGCGCGCGCCGCCCTTGACGAGATTTCCGGCGGCGTCGGTCTCGAAGCGCTTCGCGCCGAGCGTCACGGCCTGGTAGATGCGCACGTTCCGGCCGATGACCGCGGTCTCGCCGATGACGACGCCGGTGCCGTGGTCGATGAAGAAGCTTTCGTCGACGGTCGCGCCGGGGTGGATGTCGACGCCGGTCTGCGAATGGGCGATCTCGGAGATCATGCGCGCGACGAGCGGCGCGCCGAGCTTGTAGAGCTCATGGGCGATGCGGTGGTGCATGACGGCGACGACGCCCGGATAGCAGATCAGCACCTCGTCGATCGAGCGCGCCGCCGGATCGCCCGCATAGGCCGCGCGAATGTCGGTGTCGAGCAGGGCGCGGATTTTCGGCAGCTCCTTCGCCAGCGCCGACACCGCCGGAACGGCGAGTTCGGCGGCGGACTCGAGCGCCGCGGCCTCGGGGTTGCTGAAGGCGAATTCGAGCCGCACCTGCTTCAAAAGGGCGGTGAGCGTCAGGTCGAGCGTATGGCCGATGAAGAAATCGACGCCTTCGGGCGTCAGCTCGCAATGGCCGAGGCGCAGCGGATAGAGGATCGCGCCGAAACCCTCCATGACGCGGGCGAGCGCCTTGCGCGAGGGCAGCTTGACGGAGACGCCGCGACCCTCGCGGTCCTTGACGCGTTTTTCGCGCAGCTCGGCGACGATCGGGGCGAGAGTCCAGTTGACGATCTCGGCGGAAGCGGGCGTCCTGGTCTTGAACGGATTCATGGCGCGCCCTCCGGTCGGCGGCTTGAGGGGAGTCTGGCTTATTTAGACGCCCTTCCACAAGAATTGTAGAGTTTTGAGCGCCGCAATAAGCGGCGCCTTCCTAGGCGTGTTTCTCATCCGCACGTTTTTCCTCCGCACGTTTTTCTTCCGCGCGCTTTTCCTCGGCGCGTTTTTCTTCGGGCATGCGGTCGGCGGCGTAAAGCTCGGGGAACAGCCGGCTCCACAGCGCCGTGACGGCGAGCGCCGCCGCGCCGCCGAACAGGGCCGCGCCCCGCGCGCCGGCGAAGGACGCGATGAGGCTCGATTCGAACTCGCCGAGATGGTTCGAGGCGCTGATGAACACGTAATTGATGGCGTTGACGCGCCCGCGCATGGCGTCCGGCGCGCCAAGCTGCACGACGCTCATGCGGATCACCATGCTCAGCATGTCGAAGCCGCCGACGAGGACCATGGCGAAGGCTGAAAGCCAGAGGACGTTCGACAGCGCGAACAGGAGGGTCGCCGCGCCATAGCCGGCGACGGAGGCGAAGAGAATCGGCCCGATGGCGCGCCTCAGCGGGCGCCGCGACAGAAAGATCCCCATGACGATGGCGCCGACCGCCGGGCAGGCGCGCAGCGCGCCGAGCCCGATCGGCCCCGCCGCCAGAATGTCGCGCGCGAAAATCGGCAGCAGCGCCGTCACCCCGCCAAACAGCACGGCGAACAGGTCGAGCGAGATCGCGCCGAGCAGCAGCCGGTCGGCGCGCACGAAGGCGAAGCCGCCGAGCAGGGCGGAGAGGCCCTTTTCGGCCGCGCCCTCGCGCTTCGCCTGCGCGTGTCCGGCCTGCGGGCGCGGGCGCACGCCGAGCGCCATCAGCGCGGCCGCGAGGTTGAGCAGCGCCGCGAGCGCGAACAGCGCCGTCTCGTTGAAGGCGAGCAGCGCGCCGCCGATCGCCGGCCCGACGATGATCGCCGCCTGCAGCGAGGACGAGGTGAGCGCCACGGCGCGCGTCAGCTCGGCGGGCGTCACGAGATTGGGCAGCAGCGCGGCGAGCGCCGGCAGGGCGAAGGCCCGCGCCGAGCCGATCACGAAAAGAATGAGATAGACCAGGCCGACGCGCGGCGCAGGCGACAGAACGACCGCCATCAGCGCGAGCGAGGCGAGGGCCAGCGCCACGGCGCTTCCCGCGACGAGCCTGCGCCGGTCGAGCCGGTCGGCGGCGGCGCCCGTCCACAGCATGAACAGGATCGAGGGAACGAACTCGACGAGGCCGGCGACGCCAAGGCTCATCGGATCGTTGGTGAGCACATAGAGCGACCAGCCGACCGCCACGTTCTGCATCTGCATCGAGACGATGAGCGCGAGGCGCACGCCGATGAAGAGGCGCATCCCGCGCTGGCGCCAGAGCGGCGTTTCGGTCGGCTCAATCGCTGCGTCTGGCGTCAACACGGTCCGGCCTCAAGACGGGAAAGCCGGACGGCTTCTCCCCTTTGCGGCCAAAAGGCAAGCCCCGCAGGGCGTTCGACAAGCCCCGCAGGGCGTTCGACAAGCCCCGCAGGGCGTTCGACAGATCCTGCGGGAAAACCTCAGGCGTGCGCCTTGAGGCGCACCGGCGCGGATTTATAGGCCGGCGTGCCGCTCTTGTGGTCATAGGCCGAGAGGGCGATGAGCCCGTTCGCCTCAGGGTAATAGGCCGCGACCGACCCCCGCGCGATCGGAAAGGCGACGGCGGTCACGCCGCGCAGCGCGCGGCCCTCGGCCGACGCGGCCTCGAGGTCGACGAGATCGCCATGGGCGAGGCCGCGCTCGGCGAGATCGTCGGCGTTGACGAACACCACGTCGCGCCGCCCGGTCACGCCGCGATAGCGGTCGTCGAGGCTGTAGATGGTGGTGTTGTACTGGTCATGGCTGCGGATGGTGGCGAGCAGCAGCGTGTCGGGCGCGGTCCGCGCCGCCTCGCCGAGCCCCGGCGTCACGATGAACTGCGCCTTGCCGGAGGGCGTGCGCCATTCGCGCTCCGAGGCCGCGACATGCAGGCGGAAGCCGCCGGGCTTCAGGATGCGGGCGTTGAAGTCGAAGAATTCGGGAAAAACCTCCTCGATCTTGTCGCGGATGCGCGAATAATCGGCGACGAGGCCCTCCCAGTCGATCTTGCTGCGCGGCAGCGTCGCCCGGGCGAGGCCCGCGACGATCGCGGGCTCGGAGCGCAGATGTTCGGAGGCCGGCGTCAGCCCGCCGCGCGAGGCGTGCACCATCGACATCGAATCCTCGACGGTCACGCATTGCGGCCCCGACGCCTGCATGTCGATCTCGGTGCGCCCGAGGCAGGGAAGCAAAATGTTCTCCTTCGCGAGGATGAGATGGCTGCGGTTGAGCTTGGTCGCGACATGCACGGCGAGATCGAGCGTGCGCAGGGCGGCGAAGGTCGTCTCCGGGTCGGGCATGGCCACGGCGAGATTGCCGCCAAGGCAGACGACGGCTTTCGAGCGGCCGTCGCGGATCGCCTCGATGGTCTCGACCGCGTTGTTGCCCTTGGCTCTTGGAGACGAGATGCCGAAGGCGGCGTCGAGCCTCGCCAGAAAGGCCTCGGTCGGGATTTCGGTGACGCCGACGGTGCGGTCGCCCTGGACGTTGGAATGGCCGCGCAGCGGGCAGACGCCAGCGCCCTCGCGGCCGATGTTGCCGCGCAGGAGCAGAAGACTGGCGAGGTGCTGGACGTTGGCGACGCCGTTGAGATGCTGCGTGATCCCCATGCCGTAGCAGACGATGACGCGCTCGGCTTTGGCGTAGACGCCGGCCGCGGCCTCGATCTCGGCGCGTGAAAGGCCCGACTGGCTCTCGACGTCGGCCCAGCTGACGTCCGCGAGATCGGCCGTGAGCGCGTCGAGGCCCTCGGTGTGGGCGGCGATGAACGCGCGGTCGAGCACGCCCGCGCCGCCGCGGGCGAGGTCGGCGGCGTCGAGCGCGAGCACGGCCTTCATCAGGCCCTTGAGCAGGGCGAGGTCGCCGCCGACCTTCACCTGGCAATAGGAGGAGGCGATCTCGGTCGAGCGCAGGGCGATCATCTCGAACGGGTCCTGCGGCGAGGCGAAGCGCTCGAGGCCGCGCTCGCGCAGCGGGTTGAAGACGATGATCGGGACCTTGCGCTTGGCCGCCTCGCGCAGCGTGGCGAGCATGCGCGGATGGTTGGTGCCGGGATTATGGCCGATGCAAATGATCGCGTCGCAATGGTCGAAATCCTCGAGCGTCACCGTCCCCTTGCCGACGCCGATCGATTCGGGCAGGCCGACGCTCGTCGCCTCGTGGCACATGTTGGAGCAGTCGGGAAAATTGTTGACGCCGAATTCGCGCACGAACAGCTGATAAAGGAAGGCGGCCTCGTTCGAGGCCCGGCCGGACGTGTAGAAATCGGCCATGTTCGGGTCGGGCAGGGCGCGCAGCGCCGCCCCCGCCCGCGCGAACGCCTCCTCCCACGAGATCGCCACATAGCGGTCCGACGCCGCGTCATAGGCCATCGGATGGGTCAGCCGGCCCTGATTTTCGAGCTCATAGTCCGACCAGCCCCAAAGCTCCGAAACGGAATGCCGCGCGAAAAATTCGGGCGGCGCGCGGCGCGCCGTCGCCTCCCAGGCGACCGCCTTCGCGCCGTTCTCGCAGAATTCGAAGGAGGAGCGATGGTTGGGGTCGGGCCAGGCGCAGCCGGGACAGTCGAAGCCCATCGGCTGGTTAGCCTTGAGCAGCGCCCGCACGTCCGAGGCGACGGCGGTCTGCTCCCTGATCGCCTTGGCCACCGCTTTCAGCGCGCCCCATCCGCCGGCCGGTCCGTCATAGGGTTTGACGCCGGGCGGATCCATCTTGCTCATGTCGGGTCTCCTTTGGCGCTGCGGCAATTGATCAGGATCAATTCTAGAGCGCGGCGTCGTCCAGCGAAAGCCGGAGTCCGGACCCGCGACGCCGCCCGCCGTTCTGGCGCCGTTTGAAAGACGGGGCATTTCTCCCGGAGGGCGCGCGGCTTTTTGCGCCGCAACAAAACGCGTCCCGTCCTACGACAAAGGGCTTAAGCGCGCCCGCGACGGATCGCCGCGCCGGGCGGGGCCGGCGTGCGGGGCCGGCGTGGCGGAACATGAGGGAGAGAGGGGGCGGCGGCGCACAAAAAAGGCCGGGCCAAAGGCCCGGCCGCAGTTTGCGGGAAGCGTCTTGCCCGGAGGAGCGGAACGCCTGGCGCGAAAAACTCAGTTATGCGCGAGATTGGCGGCCGAACGGCCCCAGTCGATGATCTTGCTCGTCGCGCCGGTGATCGAATTGACCGCGGTGTCGACGAAGGCGAGCGGCGAGGGCTTGGGCGCGGGGGGCGCGGCGGCTTCGACCGGCGCCGCCTGCGGCTGGGCCGCCGCGATGTCCTGCTGGGCCGGCGCGGCGGCGGGCGCAGCCTGCGCGGCGCGGGCCTTCGCCGCGTCGCGGGCTTTTGCGGCCCGCGTCGGCTTTTCGGCGGCGGGACGCTCGCCGGCGGGCTCGGCCGCGATCTCGCCCGGACGCTGCGGCGGCAGCACGGCGAGGGTTTTCGGCGCGGGCTTTGCGGCGACGGGCTTCACGACTTCGGCTTTGGCGACGACCGGCTTCGCCGTCTCGGGTCTGGCGGCGTCGGCTTCGGCGGCGCGGGTCTGGACGGCGTGGTCCTGAACTGCGTGATCCTGAACTGCGTGATCCTGGACGGCCGCGACATGCGGCTTCGCCAGCGCGCCGTCCGGACGCACGACGGCGGTCTTCACGAGCTTCGGCTCAGGAACGGCCGGCATGGCGGCGACGGGCTGCGCGCCCGGCGCGCCATAGGGCGGCGGGGCGAGCAGGCTCGACCCGGGGAGCGCGGCCATGACGGGCGCGGTCATGGCGGTCGCGGCCTCCGGCGCGGCGGCGGGCGTCTCGGACAGGGCGGCGGCATGCTGCTGCGGCTCGGACGCGGCCGGCGCGGGGACGATCTGCGGCGCGACCGACGCGGCCTCGATCAGGGCGGGAGCTTCGGTCGGCGTCTGGCGGAAGGCGGTGGTCGCGATCATGCCGGCGGCGCCGGCGATGGCCACGACGGCCATCACATAGAGCGGGCGGCGCGAACGCTTCTCTTCCTCGAACAGGCCGGCCTCGACGGCGGCGTCGTCGACGAAGACGAAATGGTCGGGCGCGGGCTTTGGCAGCACCGGGCCGTCGAAGGCGTCGGGCTTCAGGAAGGCCGCGAGGCCGAGCCCCGGCGCGTCGTCGTCGCGGTCCGCGTCGGACATGGCGAAGGGCGCGGCGGCGAAAGCGTCTTCGGCGTCCTCGTCGCGGCTCGCGCGAAGGTCGGGAAAGAGCAGGGCCTCGGGGTCGGCCGCGCGCTCATCGGCGGCGCGCAGCAGCGCGGCCTCGATCTCGGCGAAGTCGCCGCCGATCGCCGGCGCGAACGGCCCGCCCTCGGCCGAGATCACCTCGTCGGCCGGGGCCCGGTCATGCGCCGCGGCTTCGGCCGCCGCGGCGCCGCTTTCGGGAAGCGCCGCGCGCATGCGCCGCTCGAACTCGTAAAGATCGATCAGCGGCTGGCGCTTGGATGCTGGCTCGCTCATGCTTCCGACCCCTCGACTTATCCAAATTTCGCTTAACAGGCGCTGCCCGCCAAAATTCTTAACTCGCATTAAGACTGCGCAATTGTGGCTGATCTTAGCCTTGCGGCGTCACAAGCCTTGTCGCGCATGCCTCGTCGCGCATGCCTTGCCCCGCATGCCTTGTCCCGCATGTCGGGCGCCTGAAGCTTGCGGCTCCGGGCAGATCGCAAGCCTGCGGGCGAAATCTTATCGGATTGGTGAAAATCGCGGCTTTTTTCGCCCGGATGCTTGATGGACGCTTAACGCGCCCGGAATGGGCGTATAGTCGAGTTTCTGCGCGGGAATTTTTCTTGCATGGAAGCTCAAGCCCGACCGCAGCCGCGGCCGGCCACGCAAGGGGGCGGGGATGGAAGAACAGCCTGGACATCATGTCGGCGTCGTGACGCATCACGAACTCAAGCAGACGCTGTCGACCCTGCAGCTGTGGGCGATCGCCGTCGGCCTCGTCATTTCGGGCGAATATTTCGGCTGGAGCTACGGCTGGGCCAGCGCCGGCACGCTCGGCTTCGCGGTGACGACGGTGTTCGTCGCCCTGATGTACGCCACCTTCATCTTCAGCTTCACCGAGCTCACGACCTCGATCCCGCACGCCGGCGGGCCGTTCGCCTATGCGCGCCACGCCTTCGGGCCGACCGGCGGCTATATCGCCGGCGTCGCCACGCTGATCGAATTCGTGTTCGCGCCGCCGGCGATCTCGCTCGCCATCGGCGCCTATCTCAACGTGCAGTTTCCGGCGCTCGATCCCAAGATCGCGGCGCTTGGCGCCTATCTCGTGTTCATGGGGCTCAACATCGTCGGCGTCGAGATCGCCGCGACCTTCGAACTGGTGGTGACGCTGCTCGCCATCTTCGAGCTGCTCGTGTTCATGGGCGTCGTCAGCCCCGGCTTCTCGATCGCCAATTTCGTCAAGGGCGGCTGGTCGGGGTCGGACGAATTCTCGTTCGGGGCCTTCGCCGGCATCTTCGCGGCGATCCCCTTCGCCATCTGGTTCTTCCTCGCGATCGAGGGCGTCGCCATGGCCGCCGAGGAGGCGAAAGACCCCAAGCGCTCGATCCCGATCGCCTACACCACGGGCATCCTGACCCTCGTCGCGCTGGCGATCGGCGTGATGCTGTTCGCCGGCGCCGCCGGCGACTGGACGCGGCTCGCCAACATCAACGACCCGCTGCCCGAGGCGATGAAATATGTCGTCGGCGATTCGAGCGGCTGGCTGCACATGCTGGTGGCGCTCGGCCTGTTCGGCCTCGTCGCCTCCTTCCACGGCATCATCATCGGCTATTCGCGCCAGATCTTCGCGCAGGCGCGGGCGGGCTACCTGCCGCGCGCGCTCGCCTATGTGCATCCGCGCTTCAAGACGCCGGTCTTCGCCATCCTCGCCGGCGGCGCGGTCGGCATCTTCGCCATCTTCAGCGACAATCTGCTGGTCATCGGCGGGCAGCCGCTCACCGCCAACATCGTGACCATGTCGGTGTTCGGCGCCATCGTGATGTATATCGTCAGCATGGCGAGCCTGTTCCGGCTGCGCCGCGCCGAACCCAACATGGCGCGGCCCTATCGCGCGCCCTTCTATCCCGTGTTCCCGGCCTTCGCGCTGTTTGGCGCGCTCGTCTGCCTCGTGGCGATGATCTATTATAACTTCCTGATCTTCGTCATCTTCTGCGCCATCCTCGGCGTCGGCTATCTGTACTTCCTGTCGACCGCGCGCCGGCGCGAGGAGGCGCCGATCGACACGCTGATCGAGACGCCGGACGAGTTGAGCGCCGAAGGGCTGAAGCCCTGACCTGAAAGGAGCGAGGCCGATGGCTTACGCGCATGGCGTCGGAGGGCGGACCTACCGCTTTTCCGACCTCAAGACCCTGCTCGCCAAGGCGAGCCCCGCACGCTCCGGCGACCGTCTCGCCGGCGTCGCGGCCGAGGACGCGACCGAGCGCGTCGCCGCGCAGATGGCGCTCGCCGACGTTCCGCTCGCCGACTTCCTGAAGACCGCCGTCGTCCCCTATGAGGACGACGAGGTGACGCGGCTGATCTGCGACGGCCACGACGCCGCGGCCTTCGCCCCGGTCGCCTCGCTGACCGTCGGCGACTTCCGCAACTGGCTTCTGGGGGAGGAGGCCGACGGCGCGGCGCTCGCGGCGCTCGCGCCCGGCCTGACCCCCGAGATGGCCGCCGCCGTCTCGAAGATCATGCGGCTGCAGGACCTGATCCTCGTCGCGCGCAAGCGCCGCGTCGTGACGAGGTTCCGCAACACGCTCGGCCTCGAGAAGCGGCTGTCGACGCGGCTCCAGCCGAACCATCCGACCGACGATCCGGCGGGCGTCGCGGCGAGCGTGCTCGACGGGCTCCTTTATGGCTCGGGCGACGCGGTCATCGGCATCAATCCGGCGACCGACAACGTCTCGGCCGTCTGCGCGCTGCTCGACATGCTGGGCTCGGTGATCGAGACCTATGAGATCCCGACCCAGTCCTGCGTGCTGACCCATGTGACAACCTCGATCGAGGCGATCTCGCGCGGGGCGCCGGTCGACCTCGTGTTCCAGTCGATCGCCGGCACCGAGGCTGCGAACCGCTCCTTCGGCGTCGATCTCGCCGTGCTGAAGGAGGGCCGCGAGGCGGCGCTGTCGCTGAAGCGCGGCACGGTCGGCGACGACGTGATGTATTTCGAGACCGGACAGGGCTCGGCGCTCTCGGCCGGCGCGCATCACGGCGTCGACCAGCAGACCTGCGAGGCGCGCGCCTACGCCGTCGCCCGCGCGTTCTCGCCGCTGCTCGTCAACACCGTGGTCGGCTTCATCGGGCCGGAATATCTCTATGACGGCAAGGAGATCATCCGCGCCGGGCTCGAAGACCATTTCTGCGCCAAGCTGCTCGGCCTGCCGATGGGCTGCGACATCTGCTACACCAACCACGCCGAGGCCGACCAGGACGACATGGACATGCTCCTGACCCTGCTCGGCGCGGCCGGATGCAATTTCATCATGGGCATTCCGGGCTCGGACGACGTGATGCTGAACTACCAGACCACCTCCTTCCATGACGCGCTCTATGCGCGCGAGGTCCTGGGCCTGCGGCCGGCGCCCGAATTCGAGGACTGGCTCATGCGCATGGGCGTGTTCGCGCCGGACGGGCGCCCGCGCGAGGAGCTCGCCGCGCCGTTCAGGCCGGCGCTCGCCCGGATCGCGTCATGAGCCGGCTCGTCGTCGACAACCCCTGGGAGCGGCTGCGCCGCTACACGCCGGCGCGCATCGCGCTCGGGCGCTCGGGCGTCAGCCTGCCGACGCGGCCGCTGCTCGACTTCCAGCTCGCCCATGCGCTGGCGCGCGACGCGGTGCATCTGCCGCTCGACCGCGAGGGGCTCTTCGCCGCGCTCGAGGCGGCGGGCTGGCCGGTCGCGCCGCTGCGCAGCGCCGCCGAAACCCGCGCCGTCTATCTGCAGCGCCCCGACCTCGGCCGCCGGCTCGACGCCGCCTCGCGTGAAAAACTCGCCGCCCTCGCCCAGCATGGCGCGCGCGGCTTCGACGTCGCCTTCGTCGTCGCCGACGGGCTGTCGGCGCGGGCGGTCAACGACCACGCCGCGGCGATGCTCGAAGCCGTTCGCGCGCCGCTGCTGGCGCAGGGCTGGCGCGTCGCCCCGGTGGCGCTCGTCGAGGAGGGCCGCGTCGCCGTCGGCGACGAGATCGGCGAGATTCTGGGCGCCGACATCGTGGTGATGCTCATCGGCGAGCGGCCGGGGCTCTCCTCGCCCGACAGCCTCGGCCTCTATCTCACCTTCGCGCCGCGCGTCGGGCTGACCGACGAGGCGCGCAACTGCATCTCCAACGTGCGGCCGCAGGGCCTCTCCTTCGAGGCCGCCGCGCATCGCCTGCTCTATCTTCTGACCGAAGCGCGGCGGCGCAGGCTTTCGGGCGTGGCGCTCAAGGACGAATCGGACATGAAGACCCTCGCCCCCGACGCGGCGGCGCGCGCGAATTTTCTCGCGCCCGAGCGGTGACGGCGGGCCGCGACGACGCAAGCCCCGCGTCGGGCGCCCCGGCGAAACGCCCTCCCGCGCTTTTGTGAAGGGCGGAGCGCGGCTTTTCGCCTATCGTCGCGGCGCGCCTGAGCGACACGGCTCCGGGCCCGATCCGAAAGCCCGGCCATGTCATCCTCGCTCGACGCTCCTGAAGACGCTCCGGGAGACGCCTCCGCAGACGCCCGCGCCGCGCCGGAGCCGAAACGCAGCCTGCCGCGCCGCATCCTCGGCGCGCTCGGGCCGGGCCTCGTCACGGGCGCCGCCGACGACGATCCGAGCGGCGTCGCGACCTATAGCCAGGTCGGCGCGCAATTCGGCTTTCAGCTCTCCTGGATTCTCCTGTTCAGCTATCCGCTGATGGCGGTGACGCAGGCCATCGCCGGGCGCATCGGCGCGGTGACGGGCGACGGCATCGCCCGCAACCTGCGCCTGCATTATCCGCGCTGGCTGCTGCGCGCCGCGGTGCTGACGCTGCTCGTCGCCAATGTCGTCAATCTCGGCGCCGACCTTGGCGCCATGGGCGCGGCGACGCAGCTTCTCGTCGGCGGGCCGGCGCTCGTCTATACGGCGGGCCTCGCCGGGCTGTGCGTGACGCTTCAGGTGTTCATGAGCTATGCGCGCTACGCGGCGGTGCTCAAATGGCTCACGCTGACCCTGTTCTCCTATGTGGTCGTCGCCTTTCTGGCGTCGGTCCCCTGGGGCGAAGCCCTGCGCGGCGCGCTCGTTCCCTCGATCGACCTTTCCGATTCGGCGCAGGCGATGGCTCTGCTCGCCGTGCTCGGCACCACCATCAGCCCCTATCTGTTCTTCTGGCAGGCGGCGCAGGAGGTCGAGGAGCAGGAGCGGCGCCAGACCCAGCCGCTCTATGTGACGCCGAAAGGCGGCCCGGGCGAGCTGGCGCGGATCGAGGTCGACACCTGGGTCGGCATGGGCCTGTCGAACCTCATCTCATGGTTCATCGTGCTGGCCGCGGCGGCGACGCTGCACGCGAAAGGCGTGACCGACATCGAGACCTCGGCGCAGGCGGCCGAGGCGCTGCGCCCCGTCGCCGGCGATCTCGCCTTCGCGGTGTTCGCCTTCGGGATCATCGGCACGGGGCTTCTCGCCGTTCCGGTGCTCGCGGGCTCGGCCGCCTACGCCGTCTGCGAGACGTTCGACTGGGTGGAAGGGCTCGACCGCAAGCTCAGGGACGCGCGCGCCTTCTATGGCGTCATCGTCGTCGCCACGCTCGCGGGCCTCGCGCTCGATTTCCTTGGGGTCGACCCGATCAAGGCGCTCTACTGGAGCGCCGTGCTCAACGGGCTTCTCGCCGCGCCGATCATGACGGCGATGCTGCTCGTCGCCGACAACCCCAAGATCATGGGCGAATTCGTCCTGCCCTGGCCGCTCAGGATCGCCGGCTGGACCGCCGCCGCGGCCATGGCGCTCGCGAGCGCCGGCTTCATCGCTCTGTCCCTGGCTGGGGCGGGGTGAGCCCGCCTGCGGCCGGCGCCGGGCGGCGGCCGCGCATGCGCAGGGCGTCGTAGATCGGCGCGTCGCCGAGCAGCGCCGCGACGCCCATGGCGCTGAAGCAGGCGGCGGCCATGGGCAGGAGCGCGGCCGAGGAGTCGGTCATTTCGGTCACGAGAATGACGCCGGTGAGCGGCGCGCGCACCATGGCGGCGAACAGCGCGGCCATGGCGACCAGCGGATAGAAGGGCGCCGACGCCCCCGCGGCAGGGTCGACGAGCCGGCCGAACAGGGCGCCGGCCAGAGTCCCGACCGCGAGCAGCGGCGCGAACAGGCCGCCGGGCGTGCCGGCCGCATAGGACGCCGCGCCGAGCAGCAGCCGCAGCGCCAGCGCCGCGAACAGAATCGAGAGCGCCGGCGCGCCGGTCAGCGCGTCCTGGGCGAGGCCGACGCCGCCGCCGACGAGGGGCGGCGCGGCGAAGGCGAGCGCGCCGACGCAGGCGCCGACGATCCCGGCGCGCAGCTCCGCCGGCAGGCGCACGGCGTCGGCGACGTCGAGCGCGCCGAGAATCAGCCGGTTGTTGACGACGCCGAGCAGGCCGGCGACGACGCCGAGGCTGAGGCAGGCGGCGGTGACGAACAAACCCGGCGGCGGCAGATGCGGGATGATGAATTCGGACCGCTCGCCGAGGATCGCGTGGGAGACGAGAATGGCGCTCGTCGAGGCGCCGAGGGCGGCGACGACGCTGCGCAGCTCAAGCCGGCGCAACAGCTCCTCGAGCACGAACACCGCGCCCGCGAGCGGCGCGTCGAAGGCCGCGGCGACCCCCGCGCCGGCCCCCGCCGCGAGCAGGATGCGCCGCTCGGCGTCGCCGCGCCGCAGCAGGCCGCCGAAAATATGCGCGACCGTCGCCCCCATCTGCACGCAGGGCCCCTCGCGGCCGAGCGCGAGGCCCGCCCCGATGGCGAGCGCGCCGCCGACGAACTTGACCGGAAGCAGCAGGATCCTGGCCGGCGCGGCCTGACCGACGAGCACCGCCTCGACATGGGGGATGCCGCTGCCGTTGGCGTCGGGGGAGAGCCTTTTGACGAGGGCCGCGGCGGCGGCGCAGGCGGCCGCGGCCGCCGCCGCAAACAGCAGCGCGCCGCGCCAGGCCGGCCCCTCCCAGCCGAGCGCAAGGGCGTCGCGCCAGGCGCCGAGCGATTCGAGCGTCAGGCGGAACAGCGCGCAGACGACGCCGGTCAGCGCGCCCGCAAGCAGCGCCAGCGGCGCGAGGATGACGAGGCCGAGGCGGCGGTTCATGGCGCTCCTCAGGCGCGCAGCCGGTAGCCGGCGCGAAAGATCCAGGCGATCGCGCCAAGGCAAAGGACGAGAAAGACCGCGGTCATGACGAGGCTCACGCCGACGCCGACGTCGGAGCGGCCGAAGAAGCTCCAGCGAAAGCCCGAGACGAGATAGACGATCGGGTTCGCAAGCGAGGCCGCGCGCCAGAACGGCGGCAGCATGTCGATCGAATAGAACACGCCGCCGAGGAAGGTCAAAGGCGTGATCAGCAGCATGGGCGCGAGCTGGAGCTGCTCGAAACTGTTGGCGACGAGACCGATCAGGAAGCCGAACAGGCTGAAGGCGACCGCCGTCAGCGCCAGGAAGAAGAGCATCAGCGCCGGATGGGCGATCTCGAAGGCGACGAAAAGGCGCGCCGTGACGAGGATGATGAGCCCGACGACGACGGCCTTGGCCGCCGCCGCGCCGACATAGCCGCAGACGATCTCGAAGGACGAGACCGGCGCCGACAGGATCTCGTAGATCGTGCCGGAAAAGCGCGGGAAATAGATGCCGAACGAGGCGTTGGCGACGCTGAGCGCGAGCACGGACGACAGGATCAGCCCCGGCGTGATGAAGGCGCCGTAGGCGACGCCGTCGATCTCGGCCATATGCGCGCCGAGCGCGCCGCCGAACACCACGAAATAGAGCGCCGTCGACAGCACCGGCGAGACGACGCTCTGCAGCGCCGTGCGCAGCGCGCGCGCCGCTTCGAAGCGGAAGATGGCGACGATGGCGTGAACGTTCATGCGTCCCTCACGAGGCTCACGAAAATGTCCTCGAGCGAATTCTGCCGCGTCTCGAGGTCGGCGACGGGCAGGCCCGACTCGGCGATCGCCCGCACAAGCGCGCTCGCGCCGCCCATCTTCGCGCAGTCCTTCGGGTCGGGCGAGAATTCGCCCGAGAGCGCGCGCCCGTCAGGCGCGAGCTCGAGGCCGAAGCCCGCGAGGGCGGCCGGCAGGCTCAGGACCGGCTCGCTGAGCGTGAGCACGAGGCGCTTGCGGCCGAAGCGCCGCATCAGCGCCGCCTTCTCCTCGACGAGGATCAGTTCGCCGCGGCGGATGACGCCGACGCGGTCGGCCATCTCCTCGGCCTCCTCGATGTAATGGGTGGTCAGGATGATGGTGACGCCGGCGTCGCGCAGCGCGCGCACCATGGCCCACATGTCGCGACGCAGCTCGACGTCGACGCCCGCGGTCGGCTCGTCGAGAAACAGCAGCCGCGGCTCGTGCGACAGCGCCTTGGCGATCATCACGCGCCGCTTCATGCCGCCCGAAAGCGTGAGGATGCGCGCGTCGCGTTTCTCCCACAGGGAAAGATCGCGCAAGATCTTTTCGATCAGCCCGGGGTCGGGGGCGAAGCCGTAGAGGCCGCGGCTGAAGCGCACGGTCGAGAGCACGCTTTCGAAGGCGTCGGTCGACAGCTCCTGCGGCACGAGGCCGATCGTCTGGCGCGCGGCGCGATAGTCGCGCTTGGCGTCGCGCCCGTCGACGAGCACCGTTCCCGCGCTGCGCTCGACGATGCCGCAGACGATGTTGATCAGGGTCGTCTTGCCGGCGCCGTTGGGGCCGAGCAGGGCGAAGATTTCGCCGCGCCTGACGTCGAGGTCGACGCCCTTCAGGGCCGAAAAGCCCGAGGCGTAGGTCTTGGCGAGGCCGCGGATGGAGAGAATGGCGGGCAAGGTTCGGGCCGGCTCCTTTGACGGAGGCCGGACCATGGCCGAGATCGCGCCAAAAGAAAACCGCGCGCCGCCGCGCGGCCGCGCATATCTTTGGGAAGATTCGCGGGCGCCGGCGCGGCGGCGCGCCCGAAACGGGAGGAAGACGATGAGCGAAACGAAGGAGCGCGTCTATGACGACGCCGAGGTCGAGGAGAAGCTTAAGGCCGAACTGCCGCGCTGGCGGCTCGAGAACGGCTGGATCCGCCGCAAATACAAGACCCATGGCTGGAAGGGCACGCTGATGGTGATCAACACGGTCGGCCATCTCGCCGAGGCCGCCTGGCACCATCCCGACGTCGCCGCCTCTTACGCCTTTGTCGAGGTCAAGCTCAAGAACCACCACGCCAAGGGGATCACCGACAAGGATTTCGAACTCGCGAAAAAGATCGAGGAGGTGGTCTGCTGGCGCCCCGGCAAGGCCGGCGGCGCGCTCGAAGGCACGCCCGAGGCCGACGCGCGCTTCGCCTATGTGAAATACGACGACTGAGCCCGGCGCGTCGCAGCGGGCTTTCGCACGGCTCGGCCCCAGGCCGCGCTTGATCGCGCGCGCCGGGCGGGCTAGGCCGCGGTCTTGCGCCGCCTTCCGCGCGCTCGTGCGGGCCTCATGTCGCCAACCCTTTTCGCCTTCTGCGTCGCCGCCGCCTTCGGGGCGGGCTTCATCGACGCCATCGCCGGCGGCGGCGGCCTCGTCACCGTCCCGGCGCTGACTCTCGCCGGGCTCGATCCGGTCTCGGCGCTCGCCACCAACAAGCTGCAAAGCGCCTTCGGCTCCGGCTCGGCCATGCGCACTTTCGTGCGGGCCGGCCATCTCGGCTGGGACGAGGCCAGGCCGGTGGCGCTGGCGGCGGCCGCCGGCGCGGTCGCCGGGGCGCTGCTCGTCTCGCATCTGCCGGTCGAATGGGTGGCGCGGGTCCTGCCTTTCGCGCTCGCCTTCGCCGCGCTCTATTTCGTGCTTTCGCCGCGCCTCTCCGACGCGCCGACGCGGCCGCGCCTGTCGCGCCGCGCGTTCCTCTGCGGCTTTATTCCCGCGGTCGGCTTTTATGACGGCGTGTTCGGCCCGGGCGCCGGCTCATTTTACATGCTGGGCTTCGTCGGCCTTCTGGGGCTTGGCGTGGTGACCGCCACGGCGCGCACCAAAGCCGCCAATTTCGCCTCGAACGTCGCCGCGCTGGCCGCGCTGGCGGCGACGGGCCATGTGGTCTGGGGGCTCGGCCTCGCCATGGGCGCGGCGCAGTTTTTCGGCGCGCGGCTCGGGGCGCGGGCGGCGATCAGGAACGGCGCGCGGCTGATCCGGCCCATGCTCGCCGGCGTCTGCCTTGCGGTCGCGGCGAAGCTGGCGCTCTCGCAATGGGGGATTTTCTAGCGGGTCACCAGCGCATCAGCCCCGCCCCCCAGGCCATGCCGGCGCCGATCGCCATCATGGCGATGAGGTCGCCCTGTTTCAGCCGCCCGGCGCGATTGGCCTCGTCGAGCGAGATCGGCAGCGAGGCGCTCGAGGTGTTGCCGTAGCGGTCGAGATTGACCCAGCATTTCTCCATCGGCACGCCGAGCCGCTCGAGCGCGGCCTCGACGATGCGCAGATTGGCCTGGTGCGAGACCACATGGTCGATGTCGCCGACGCCGAGCCCGTTCGCAGACAGCGCCTCCTCGATGGCGAGCGGCAGCACGCGCAGGGCGTATTTATAGACCTCGCGCCCGTTCATGTGCACCTTGTCGAGCTTGCGTTCGAGCATGTCGACCGAGGGCGGGGTGCGGCTGCCGCCGCCCGGAATGTTCAGAATGTCGGCGGCGGCGCCGTCGCTGTGCAGATGGATCGAGAGCAGCCCTCGCGCGGAATCCTCGGTCGGGCCGAGCACCATGGCTCCGGCGGCGTCGCCGAACAGCACGCAGGTGTTGCGGTCGGTCCAGTCGACGAGGCGGCTTAAAAGCTCCGCGCCGATGACCAGCGCGCGCCGCGCGCCGCCGGTGGCGATGAAACGGTCGGCGATCGAGAGGCCGTAGAGCGAGCCGGCGCAGGCGGCGGCGACGTCGAAGGCGAAGGCGTTGCGCGCGCCGAGCTTCGCCTGCACCAGCGCGGCGCAGGAGGGCAGGGGCATGTCGGCCGAGATCGTGCCGACGATGATCATGTCGAGCTCTTCGGGCGCGCAGCCGGCCATGGCCAGCGCGTGGCGGGCGGCGACCACCGCCATGTCGGAGGTGTCCTCGCCCTCGGCGGCGATGCGGCGCTCCCGGATGCCCGTGCGCGACACGATCCATTCGTCGCTCGTGGCGACAAGCGCCTCGAGGTCGCGGTTGGTCAGGACGCGCTTTGGCGCATAGGCGCCCGTTCCCAAGATCTGGCTGTAGGTCAACCGCTTCCCTTCGCTGCGTCTTTCGAGCGACAGGGATAAGCCGAAACGGCGCCGTTGGACAGAGACGAGACGGCCCGCGGCCCCGCGCATGGGCGGGGCCGCATCACATTTCCTTCACAGATTGAAAGCTTCGCTCCGCCCCGGCCCGCTTCGGCCAGACGACTTCGGCCAGACGACAGGGTCAGCCTGGCGGCCGGGCCCTAGACGCGCGCCGCGCGCTTGCGGCGGGCCGCCGCCTGCGCCGCCTCGACCTCGTCGAGCGCATAGGTCTTCTGCAGAAAGTCGATCGTCCCGCGCGCGGCGCGCAGGGAGTTGTTGTCGACGCGGGGCCGCACCGCCGCGACGGTCCAGTTGGCCGCGCCGCCGCAGGTCTCGCGCGGCTGGACAAGGACTTCGTTCACTCCCTCAAAACCCTGGCAGCGCCTGAGCGTCTCGAGACAGACGGACTGAAGCTGCGCGAAAGAACAGACGGCGCGGTTCATTTGAAGCTCCGGTGACGTTGATCGCGAGGCGGCGCGGAGGCGTCGGCCCGCCGGCGGTCAGCGCCGCGCGTGCGCGAGATAGCCGATGAGATAGCCGACCCCGGCCGCCGCCAGCACGGCGACGACGGGCTGGCGTGCGAGGCTTGAGCTCGCCTGCGCATAGGCCCGCCCGCCGACCTCGCGCACGGCCGCGCCGGCGTCCTCGGCGACGTCGCCCGCGCGCCCGGCGAGCGCGCCGGCGGTTTCGCCCGCGGCGGCGGCGCCGGCCCTGGCGCGGTCGCGCAGCGACTCGAATTTTTCAGCCGCGGCGCTCTTCAGCTCGTCGAGCCTCTCGCCGGCGCGGCCCTTCAGCTCGTCCGCCTTGTCGGAGGCCGCGTCGATCATCCGGGCGCCGGCCTCGGCCGCGCGCTCGCCGTCCTGTCCGATGTCATAAGAGGCCATAAGTCGATCCCATGCCTTGATTTTGCGCATGGCGAACGCACGGGGCCGCGAACTGTTCCTTGCGGCGGCGCGGCCGAACGGCGCCTCGCGAGGGCCGCCGGGCCGCCGGGCCGCCGGGCCTCCGGCGCGGGGCGGGAGCGTCCTAGTCGATCTTCTCGCCGGGGTAGACGCCCCAGAGGTCGCCCTCCGCGACATAGCCCTTGAAGCCCTCGCCCCAGACGCGGCACCAGGCGCCGTCGCAGCTCTTGACGTTGGCGATGACGTTGGGCTGAAGCATGGCCCTGACCGCCCCATGCCCGCCCGGCGCGTCATAGACGCGCGTCTCGACGCCCTTTTCCTTCTTCCAGGGCGTGACCAGCGCCGTGCGGCGCCCCGACAGCAGCGAATGCAGCACCCAGCCCTCCGAGCCCTCGGAGTCGCGGATGCGGCGCCAGACGTCGAATTCGGCGGTGATCTCGACGGGCAGGCCGGCGCGCAGGAACACCCAGCTCGTGCGATGCTCCTTCGAGGGGCCTTCGCGCAGATTGACCCGGTCCGACTTGAGGCTGACATAGCGCGGGATCGGCAGGCCGCTCACCTGACCGACCGGCTGGCCCGCCGCCTCGCCGGCCGGCGCGGCGCGGGCGGACGAAGACGCGCCGGGCAGGCCCGTCAGGGCCAGGGCCGCCAGAGCGAGGGCCATGAAACCGGGGGCCATGAAACCTCGGGCCATGAAACCTCGAGCCATGAAATCACGCGCACGGAAAGGCGCGCGGAAAGGCGCGCGGCGGACGCGGCGAAAAAACAGGCAGCGGGGCGGGGCGGCCTCTTGCTCCGCAAACCGTGATCCTGCGGTCCCGCCGCCTCGCACGCTCATCGCCGTCATCAGTCGCATCTCCGAAGCGGGGGGCCCGGCGCGGCCGGCGTCCTTGTCTTTGACCGGCCATCTGCTACGAAAGCCCGAAGGCCGCAAGCGCGCGCCGCCGATGCGTCGTTTCTGCGCCGCTCATGGTTAAGGCAGGGTGAAAGCGCGTCGGGCCGTCCGGGACCGCGCCTTTTCTGGGGACGAATGGACAGCATGGACCGCACGACGCCTCTCGTCATCGTCACGCGCAAATTGCCAGACGTCGTCGAGGCGCGCATGCGCGAGCTGTTCGACGCGACGCTCAATCTCGACGACCGGCCGATGAGCCGGGCCGAACTCGCCGAAGCGATGTCGCGGGCCGACGTGCTGGTGCCGACCGTGACCGACCGGATCGACGCCGAGCTGATCCGCCACGCCGGGCCGCAGCTCAAGCTCGTCGCCAATTTCGGCAATGGCGTCGACAACATCGACGTTTCGGCCGCGGCCGAACGCGGGCTCGTCGTCACCAACACGCCGGGCGTGCTCACCGAGGACACGGCCGACATGACCATGGCGCTGATCCTCGCCGTGGCGCGGCGCGTGGTCGAGGGCGCGAAGGCCATTCCCTCGGGCGAGTGGACCGGCTGGGCGCCGACCTGGATGCTCGGGCGGCGCATCACCGGCAAGAGGCTCGGCGTCGTCGGCATGGGCCGCATCGGCCAGGCGCTGGCGCGCCGCGCGCGCGCCTTCGGCCTCGAAATCCATTACCACAACCGCCGCAGGGTCCCGGCCGCCGTCGAGGAGCAGCTCGAGGCGACCTATTGGGAGTCGCTCGACCAGATGCTGGCGCGCATGGACGTCGTGTCGGTCAACTGCCCGCACACCCCGGCGACCTATCATCTGCTCTCGGCGCGCCGGCTCAAATACCTGCGCCCGCACGCGATTCTGGTGAACACGGCGCGCGGCGAGATCATCGACGAGGCGGCGCTGACCAAGATGCTCGAGACGGGCGAGCTCGGCGGCGCCGGTCTCGACGTGTTCGAGCACGAGCCCGCCGTGTCGAAGCGGCTGATGAGGCTCGCCGAAGCCGGCAAGGTCACGCTGCTGCCGCACATGGGCTCGGCGACGACCGAAGGCCGCATCGAGATGGGCGAGAAGGTCGTCATCAATGTGAAGACCTTTCTCGACGGCCACCGTCCGCCCGACCGGGTGCTGCCCTCGATGCTGTGAGCGGCGGCTTACGGCGCGCCGACGATCGGCGTGAAGCCGCCGAAGATCAGGCGCCTGCCGTCGAACGGCATGTTCGCCATGTCGTCCTTGAGGCGCGGGTCGGCCATGACTTTGGCGTTGACGGCGTCGCGCGCCTCGCGCGTCTCATAGACGATCCATGAGAAGGCGACCGTCTCGTCCTGCGTCGCCAGCACGGCGCGCGGAAAGGACGTCAGTTCGCCATGGGGCGCGTCGTCGGCGAGGCATTCGACGACGGCGAGCGCCCCATGTTCCTTCCAGATCGCCGCGGCCTTCGCCGCGAGCGTCCTGTAGTCGTCGATCCGGTTTTTGGGGACGGGGACGATGAAGCCGTCGACATAAGCCATTTCCTGCGCGCCTCGACCTGTTTCAGCTGCGGGGAAACGCGCGGGCGCGGCTTTCGCCGCCGCGCCCGGCCGGCTCAGGAGGTTTTTTTTCCAACGCCCGCGTCCTCGGCCGCGCGGCGCGCGATCGCCGACCAGTCGAGCCCGGCCTCGCCCGCCGCGAGCGAGGCGAGGAAACGGTCGCGCAGGATCGAGGCGAAGGGCAGCGGCGCGGCGAGCGCCTCCCCGGCCTGAAGCAGAAGCCGGTTGTCCTTGAGGCCGAGCGGCAGGGCGAAGCCCGGCGGCGACACGGCGTCGTCGAGGATCAGCGCGCCATAGGTTTTGTAGACCGGCGCGGCGAACAGCGTCTCGGTGAACAGCTCATAAAGCTTTCTCGGCTCGACCCCGCCCTTCTGCGCCAGCGCGAAAACCTCGGCGAGCCCCTCGATGACGCAGGTGATGAGGAAATTGCCCGACAGCTTGACGAGATTGGCGTCGGGAGCGGCCTCGCCCATGACGAACACGCGCTGGCTCATGGCCTCGAGCGCCGGACGGACCCGTTCGAGCGTCTCGGGCGGCCCGGCCGCGGCGACGAACAGCTTTTGCGCCGCCGCCGCCTCGGGGCGGCCGAACACGGGCGCGGCGGCGTAGCCCTGTCCGCGCGCGGCGTGGGCTGCGGCGAGCTCGGCCGACAGCGCGACCGAGATGGTGCTCATCGAGACATGGACCGCGCCTTCATCGAGGCCCTCGGCCAGACCGTCGGCGCCGAGCGCGACGGCGCGCAGCGCGGCGTCGTCGGCGAGCATGGTGAACACGGCCCCGGCCCCGCGCGCGGCTTCGGCCGGGGTCGCGGCCGTCCGCGCGCCGGCGGCGGCGAGCGGCGCGCAGGCGCCGGGCGAGCGGTTCCAGACCGTGACCGCGAAGCCATGGCGCAGGAGCAGGCCGGCCATGGCCGAGCCCATCCGGCCAAGCCCGAGAAAGGCGACGCGCATCTTCCGCTCCATCGGGTCAGCCAAGGATCGGCGTCTCGGGCGCGGGCGGGCCGAAGCGGTTCGGCAGCGCCTCGCCGCGCTGGGCGTAGAAGAACACGAGCAGAATGATCCCGACGCCCGAAATCATCAGGAGCTGCCACCAGCCGGTGCGGTCGATGTCGTGCAGGCGGCGCACGCCGACGGCGACGAGCGGCAGGAACTGCGCGAGCTCGGCCAGCGCCAGGAACAGTCCCGGCCCTTCGCGGCCCATGCCGAACACCCGGTCAAGGAGGCCGGCCGCGAGGCAGATGAGGACATAGACGATGACGAAGCGCCAGAATTCGGCGCGCGTCGCCCGGCCGGTGAAGTCGGCGTATCTGCGGAAGCTCGCGACATAAGACGCCCAGATGGCCTGCGTGTTCATGGCAACCCTCGTGAAGCCCGTGGATGATGGATCAGAGTCTGGCCTCGCGCGCCTTGCGCGCGTCATAGGATTTCAGATTGGCGTAGGCGATGCGCAGCAGCGAGCGCGGGTCCGGCTCGGCCTTCGCGCGCCGCAGCAGGTCGCCGAGGATATGGTCGGCCTCGGTTCGCCCGCCCTTCTCGACGTCGCGCAGCATGGAGGCGACGAAGGCCGAGCCCTTGGCCGTCAGCATGGCGCGCCCGCGCGCGATCGCGGCCTCGCGCGGGGGATAGCCGTTGGCGCCGGCGACGCCCGCGCATTCGTCGAGAATTCCGACCGCGAGGTCCGAGGCGCCGGCCGCCTCCATGTCTCCGGCGGCGGCCCGCATCAGGCAGGTGATTCCGGCCGCGGCGGCGATGAAGCTCCATTTCTCCCACATTTCGAGCATGATCCGGTCGCTGCGCCGCGCGTCGAAGCCCGCGCCCGCCAGCGCCGCGTCGAGCGCCGCGGCGGGCTCGGCCTGCGCCGCCTCGCGGGGGCCGTAGGACAGGCTGTGAAAGTCGCCGAAATGCAGGATGCGCCCCTCGGCGTCGAGCGTCGTCGAGATGGAGCAGAGGCCGCCGAGCGACGCGGCCGCGCCGAAGCGCGCGTCGAGCGCGTCGAGGTGGCGCATGCCGTTGAGCAGCGGCAGGACCAGGGTGCGCGCGCCGACCGCCGGCGCGAAGCCCTCGATCGCGCCGTCAAGGTCGTAGGCCTTGCACGACAGCAGGACGACGTCGAACGTCCCGGGGACGCGCTCGGCCGAAATGAGCGGCGGCTTGCGGATTTCGACGTCGCCCAGCGCGCTCTTGACGACGAGGCCGGTCTTTTCGAGCTGGCGGGCGCGGCCCGGACGCACCAGAAAGCTGACGTCGCGCCCGGCGGCGAGAAGACGGGCGCCGAAATAGCCGCCGATGGCGCCGGCGCCGACCACAAGAATGCGCATGGAGACCCCTTGAGCCGGACGGCGCGGGAATCGACGCCGCCGCGCGCGAAGCTTAGTGCGGAACGCGCCGGTGTGAAACGCCCTGACGCCGGCGCGCCGCGGCCGCGCCCGGCGCAGGTCTTGCTTATGAAGGCGCCGGCGCAGGTCTTGCTAATGAAGACGCCGGCGCAAGTCTTGCTAATGCAGACAGGGGCCGGGACGCGCCCGCGCGCGCTTTGCGAGACGAAACGCCGCAGCCGGTTTCTTTCCCGGAGACGAACGCCCGACTAGTCGCGGCCCTGCGCGCAAAAGCAGGGTCAAACGCGCCGGCGCGCGCTGCGATTGCGGGGTCAAACCTTGACTTGAACCAAACCTTGACTTGAACAGGGCCGCGCCCTAACGCTGCGGCTCATATCTGCACGACGACTTGTGGCGGCCCATGCTTCGCAGAATCATTCTCGGCCTCGGCGCCAACGCCTTCGGCCAGGCCGTCACCATCGCCATCCAGCTCTTTTCGCTTCCGCTCTTCCTGTATTTCTGGGACCCGGCGCGCTACGGCTCGTGGCTCCTGCTGTCGGCCATCCCGGCCTATGTGATGATGGCCGACGTCGGCATGGTGACGGCCGCCGGCAACAAGATGGCGATGGCGATCGGCCGCGCCGACGTCGCCGAGGCGAATCGCGTCTATCAGAGCGCCCAGCTGTTCATGACCATCGTCTGCGGCGGCCTCGCGCTCATCCTCGCGCCCGCCGTCCTGCTGCTGCCGCTGCCGAGCTACATGACCATGGACATGCGCGTCGCCCTCGCCGCGCTGCTCTGCGGCGTGCTGACGGCGCTCTATGGCGGGCTCGCCGAGGCGGCGTTCCGGGCGACCGGGCGCTACGCCGTCGGCACCATGCTCGGCCAGATCGCCCGCCTCGCCGAATTCGCCGGCTACATGCTGGGGCTCGCGCTGTTTCGCACCTTCTCGGGCGTCGCGCTGACCGGCTTTCTCGGGCGGGCGATCGGCGCCGGCGTCACCACCTGGCTCAGCCAGCGCGACAGCCAGGGCCTGCGCCTCGGCTTTTCGGCGGCGAGCAGGGAGGAGCTGAAAAGCATCATTCGGCCGGCGCTCTCCTTCATGGTCTTTCCGATCGCCAACGCGCTGAGCTTCCAGGGCGTCACGCTGCTCGTCGGGGCGTTGTCGGGAACGACCGCGGTCGCCCTGTTCAACACCTATCGCACGATCGCCCGCATCGCGGTGCAGGTCACCGCCATGTTCAGCCATGCGCTCGGCCCGGAGTTTTCGCGCCTTTACGGCGAAGGCGGCGCGGCCGCCGTGCGCCGCCTGTACCAGCGCTCGGCGGCGCTCAGCGCGGCGCAGTCGGCGGCGCTCAGCCTCATTCTCTATTTCGTCGCGCCGTTTCTGCTCGAAGTCTGGACGCACGGGCGCATCCCCTTCGTTCCCGGCGTCATGGCCTGGCTGCTCGCCTACGCCGCGGTCGGCGGAATCTGGCATGTGCCGCGCATCTTCCTGATGTCGACGAACCGGCATATCGGCCTCTCCGGCTGGTCGTTCGTCGCCGCCCTTTTGAGCGTCGTCGTCGCCTTCGGGCTTGGCCACGTCCTTGGCGGCGTCGAAGGCGCGGCGATCGGCATGTTCCTGTCCGAGGCGTTCATCGCCTGCGTATGCGTCTATATCGCGCGTCTTGTCTTGCGTGAGGCCGACCCCGGCGCGCCGGCCGAGCCGTTCTGACGTGTCCTTTCCAGCGCCGACGGGAGCCCTCCGCTTGAAAGTCGCCCTTTCGACCATCGGCAAGTTCCACACCTTCGACCTCGCCCGCGAGCTTTTCGCACGCGGCGCGCTGGCCGGCGTTTCGACCGGCTACCCGACCTTCAAGCTGAAGAACGAGAAAATACCGCCCGAGCTGATCGCGAGCTTCCCGCTGGTGCATGGCGCCTATATGGCGTTCCCGTGGAAGGACCGCGCGCCCGAGGCGCTGATGCGCCTGTGGGAGCGGCTCGACGCGGCGAGCTTTTCCCTGTTCGCCGCCGCGAAGCTGCCGCCCTGCGACGTCTATGTCGGGCTTTCAGGCTCGGCGCTGCGCGCCGGGCGCAAGGCCAAGGCGCGCGGCGCGGCCTATGTGTGCGACCGCGGCTCCTCGCACATCAGGGCGCAGGACCGGCTGCTGCGCGAAGAATCCGCGCTGTGGGGCTTGCCCCTCTCGGGGGTCGATCCGCATGTGGTCGACGTCGAGGAGGCCGAATACGCCGAGGCCGACCGCGTCACCGTGCCCTCCAAATTCGCCTGGCGGACCTTCGTCGAGAACGGCGTCGCGCCCCAGAAGCTCCGCCTCCTGCGCTACGGCGTCGACCTCTCGCGCTTTTCGCCCGCCGGCGCGCCGGACAGGGAGCGGTTCGACGTGCTGTTCGTCGGCGCGATGAGCCTGCGCAAGGGCGTGCCCTATCTGCTTCAGGCGTTCTCGAAGCTCGCCCATCCGAAGAAGAGCCTGAGCTTCGTCGGCGCGGTCGACCAGCCGCTCGTCGACCTCATGCGCGCCCGCGGCCTGTGGCCGGAGGAGGCGCGGCTCGTCGGCCACATGCCGCAGGAGACGCTGAAGGGCGTGATGAGCCGGAGCCACGTCATGGTCCTGCCGAGCGTCGAGGACGGCTATGGCGTCGTGCTGGCGCAGGCGATGGCCTGCGGCTGCCCGGTGATCGGCAGCCAGAACACCGGCGCGCCCGACCTCGTCGAGGACGGCGCGGACGGCTATGTGACGCCGATCCGCGACGTCGACGCGCTGGCCGAGCGCATGCAGCGCCTCGCCGACGATCAGGACCTTCGCGCCGCCATGGGGGCGAAGGCGATCGAGAAGGTGAAAGGCTTCGGCGGCTGGCGCGACTATGGCGACGAGGCGATGAAGATCTATGGCGAGCTTCTGGCGCGCTGAGCGCGCCTACACATCGTCGTCGGTCATGGGCTTCTGCTGGCGGATCTCGCCCGTTTTGGGGTCGGCCGCGAATGTGACGATGGCCCCGTCCCTGATCGCGAGCCCTTCCCACTGGCCGTCGTCAGCTTTGAGAAGCACGGACGAGAAGCCCTCGTCCTGAAGCTTCGCCTTGACGGCGTCCCGGCTCATCCAGTCGGCGCCGGGCGCGTCGCCGGCGAAGGCTGGGCCGGCCGCCGCTGCGACGAAGACGACGCCGGCGGCGAGAAGGCGGTTCAGCATGGCGGTCTCCTGGCGTTGGCTTGCTCTGTGGCGCCGGCGTTGGCATAAGGCCGGCCACGCCGGCTTGACGCGCACAACGCGCCAAAACGCCGTCAGTTCGCGTCAGCCCGCGCCTCGCCATGGGCGGCTCCTTCCGGGCCCGCAGCGGGGAGAGCCGGCGCAGCGCGGCGGCGGACGCGACGATCGAGCCAGACCGAGGCGCAGAACACGCCGAAGCCGCCGAGCGCGAAGCCGAGCCCGACCGGCCCCGTCGCGCGCCAGCCGAGCCCCGCCGCGACGGCGAGCCCGCCGACATAGGCGCCGAGCGCGTTGGCGACGTTGAAGGCCGAATGGTTGAGCGCGGCGGCGAGCGTCTGGGCGTCGCCCGCGACGTCCATCAGCCGCGTCTGCACGGCGGGCACGATCGCGAAGGCCGTGCCGATCAGGAACAGGTTCGCGACCGCCGTGGCCGGGGTCGTCGAGCCGAAATAGAACAGCCCGAGCATGGCCGCGTTCCACAGCAGGCCGAGGCCGATGGTCGGCATCAGCGCGCGGTCGGCGAGCCGCGCGCCGGCGAGGTTGCCGGCGATCATGCCCGCGCCGAAGGCGCAGAGCGCGAAGGGCACGATCCGTTCAGGCACGCCGGCGACCTCGGTCAGCGTCGGCGTGACATAGCTGAAGGTCGCGAACATGCCGCCCGAGCCGATCGCGCCGATCCCGAGCGTCAGCCAGACCTGCGGCCTGGCGAAGGCGGTCAGTTCGCGCAGCGGGCTCGCGTCGGGGTCGGTCCCGTCGTCCGGGACGAACAGGAAGACGAGCAGCGCGGCGAGCGCGCCGATCGCGCCGAACACGACGAAGGCCGCGCGCCAGCCGAGGGTCTGGCCGATCGCCGTCGTCAGCGGCGCGCCGACGAGGGTCGCGGCGGTGAGGCCGAGCATCACGCGCCCGACCGCGCGGGCGCGATGGGCCGGCCCTGCGAGATCGGCCGCGACCAGCGAGGCGACGCCGAAATAGGCGCCATGCGGCAGGCCGGACAGAAAGCGCAGGCCCATCAGCGAGGCGTAGCCCGGCGCGAGCGCGCTCAAGACGTTGCCGAGCGCGAACGCCCCCATCAGCGCCAGCAGCATGACGCGGCGCTCGACGCGCGCGAAGACCGCCGTGATGAGCGGCGCGCCGACGACGACGCCAAGCGCATAGGCGCTGATGAGATGGCCCGCCGTGGTCGTTTCGACGTCGACGCCGCGGGCGATGTCGGGCAGGAGCCCCATGGCGGCGAATTCGCCGGCGCCGATGCCGAAGCCGCCCACGGCGAGGGCGAATTCGACGAGGCCGGTCCGGGTCCGGTCGGGAGGGGTCAAGCGGAGGCTCCGTGGCGCTGCGTCGCCATGCGGCGGCGGCGTCGCAATCCTTGCGCCTGCGCCGCGCGTTTCTGGCGCGGTCGCGAAAAATTCAGCGGTTGGGGTCTGGCGTGTTCTCGCGCAGGCGCGCGCCGAAGTCCTGTTCCGAAAGGCCGGAGCGGATGCGGTCGGTGACGAAGGCGCGGCGGATCAGCTCGTCGAGCGGAAGGCGCGTGTCGACGAGGTTGTGGTCGTAAAAAAAGCCCGGCAGAAAGCCGTTGAGCACGACGCGCCAGTCCGTGGGAAAGTTCGGAAACAGGCTCTGGATCATCACGAAGATGGTCGAATTGCAGTTCGCCGTCAGCGTGTTGTAGAATTTCGGATGGATCGCGAGCGCGTTCGCCTCGCGGACATATTCGAGCAGGATCTTGCGCGCCTGCGCCCGGTCGAGCCGCAGCCGGAACAGCCGCACGTCCTCGTCGCGCGCCTTGCGCAGGAAAAGATAGTCGCGCTCGTCGCCGGCGAGGAAGACGAGCTCGAACTTCCGGAAGAATCCGCCGAGCGCCGAGAAAGACTCGTGCCGCTCGGGACGGATCTCGATCGAAAACAGCAGGTGGCGCCCGTCGGAGAAGCCGAAGCTGACCATGGAATGGGCGATCAGCGGCCCCATGAAATAGACGAGATAGAAATCCGCGCCTTCGAGCGTCGACAGGTCGTAGCTGCGCTCCTCCCAGTTCTCGTCGAAGTCGTCCGGGCTGCGCCACGAAAAATTGCGCACGTTTTCGAGCGTCAGCGTGTCGCCGCGCAGCACGCCGGTGACGCCATGGGCGACGTCGGGGGCGAAGTCGCGGTCGTTCGAGGGCTGGATCGTGCTCCACCACAGCAGCAGGCCGAGAAAGGCCGCGCCATAGGCGACGAGCGCGTTGCGCAGCCTGCGCGCGAAAAGGCCCGCGAGCGCGAGCGCCGCGACAAGCGCGAAGGCGGCGATGACGCCAAGCCGCGGCCCCGCCGCGAGCGGCAGCTGGAACCACAGCGCGAGCGCGCCCCAGAGGCCTGAAAGAAACACGGCCGGAACGGCCAGCGTGAAGACAACAAGGCGGACGAAGCGGCGCGGCATGGGCTCTCCTGTCGCCGCCGTTTCGCCGACTCCGCGGCGAGGCTCGACCTTCGCCGCAGAGTTAGCAAAACAGCCGCGCCGCGCAAAGCCGCCCGGCGTGGCGCGAAGGCTGCTTGCCTGCGCCGGCGCTAGGACCTATGGCGTATCCGGGCGGCGAGGCGACGCCGCCGCGCTCAGAAGGAGGCGGCTTTGACCGAGGCGAACGCTCTGCATCATGTCGTGGTCGTCGGCGCGGGCTTCGGCGGGCTGCACGCCGTGCAGAAGCTCAAGGGCGCGCCGGTGCGCATCACCATTCTCGACCGGCGCAACCACCATCTGTTCCAGCCGCTGCTCTATCAGGTGGCGACGACCTCGCTCGCGACCTCCGACATCGCCTGGCCGGTGCGCCATCTGATGACGCGGCGCAAGGAGGTGACGACGCTGCTCGCCTCCGTCGCCGGGATCGACGCCGGCGCGAGGATCGTGCGGTTCGAGGACGGCGGCGAACTCTCCTATGACACGCTGATTCTGGCGACCGGCGCGCGCCACGCCTATTTCGGGCATGACGAATGGGAGCCCTTCGCGCCGGGCCTCAAGACGCTCGAGGACGCGACCACCATCAGGCGGCGCATCCTGCTCGCCTTCGAGCGCGCCGAGCGCGAGACGGACCCCGCGACGCGCCAGGCGCTGCTCACGTTCGTCATCATCGGCGCAGGCCCGACGGGCGTCGAGCTCGCCGGCACGATCGGCGAGCTCGCGCATCAAAATCTCGCCGCCGACTTCCGCAACATCGACACGCGCAAGTCGCGCGTCGTGCTGATCGAGGCCGGCCCGCGCATCCTGCCGGGCTTCACCGAGGATCTCTCGGCCTACGCCCAGACGGCGCTGGAGCGGCTCGGCGTCGAGGTGCGCGTCGGCGCGCCGGTCTCGGACTGCACGCGCGAGGGCGTCGTGTTCGGCGGCGAAACCCTGCCGGCGCGCACCATTTT